>CAZNNK010000269.1:0-8052 GCA_964574085.1 uncultured Coleofasciculus sp. | reverse complement strand
ATCATACCCTTCCTAAACAGATAACAGAGGTCGCATAACCAATTTGATTACTATTAAGCCCATCAATAGCTACATACTAAAATAGCCATTCGTCAGGGGATTGAAGTGAAATCGATTACCCTGTTCCTCTTTGGGGGTCTAGCCAGCTTGGAGAAGGAATCTCAAACCCCAGCCGAAGCCTTCTGGGTGGCGATCGCGGGTCCTTTAGTTAGTTTAGCCCTTTTTGGTCTATTTACAGTTATTGGCGTTAACACAGGCGTTTCGGGTCCTTTAGCGGCTATTCTCAGCCTACTCGCTTCGATTAATCTCGTCTTAGCTGTGTTTAACCTGATTCCTGGTTTACCCTTAGATGGTGGCAATATCCTCAAATCCGTGGTTTGGAAAATTACGGGGAATCCCTATCGAGGTGTTGTCTTTGCCAGTCGGGTTGGTCAGGTTGTCGGATGGTTGGGAATCAGCATCGGTATCCTGTCTGTATTGGGACTGAGTAACTTTGGCAGTATCTGGACGTTATTAATTGGCGTATTCTTGCTGCAAAATGCGGGAATGTCGGCACAATCTGCGACTCTGCAAGAGAAACTTCAGGATCTCAAAGCCGAAGATGCGGTAATTCCGGATAGTCCAATTATCTCGGCTGACTTGTCGCTGCGAGAATTTGCCAACAACTACATTATCGGCAAAAAAGAATGGCGCAAGTTTTTGGTGACGGATGAACAAGGACAATTGATCGGTGCGATCGCAGTTGATGATCTCAAAAAAGTCCCCACCTCGAACTGGACGATAACTCCCATCAGCGAACTGGTACAGCCTGTGGATTTGGATGCGATCGTCAAATCCGATCAGTCTCTGCTAGAAGTGATTATGCTGCTGGAACAAGGCAAGTTTACTCAATTACCTGTGGTGCGGGAAAACGGAGTCCTGGTTGGACTGTTGGAAAAGGCATCGATTGTTAGTCTCTTAGAGAAGCGAACCCAAACCAATCCCGCTTAAGCGTATTGGCATCACTGAAATTCAAGAATTGAGCCTAATCCCTCGACTAAAGTTCGGGGGATTTATAATATATTTGCATCCGGAACAAAATAAGAACAACCCTAACCGATAAAGGTATAGTAGCTACCTTGGCAGATTAGGACATTCTTTACTATTCCCTGTTCCCTGTTCCCTAATCTCAACCATTAACGTTAATGAAAGTCCGACTACTGAGGAGGTTAGATAGTGATTCAGTGAAGACCAAACTTAAGCGCTTAATCTTTTTGCTGCGAAAATTATCCGTTCATTTCATTGCTTATTTCTGGAAGTTACCCACTTGGTCAGTTGTGGTCGGGGCGACGGTTCTAGTCATCGGCGTGATCCTGCTAACCGATGAGAATTCTCAAGTCTCTAAAATCCTGAATAATGTTGAAGCGATTAGTATTTTCGCGGCGGTTGTTCTGTTTTTAAAAGAAACGCCGAATCGAAAAAAACAATTCTATTATCAAGCTTGGCGAACTATAGACGCCGCCCATGGGCGACAAACCAGCTATGCTCGGTTTCAAGCCCTGCAAGATTTGAATGAAGACGGTGTAAGCTTGAGAGGACTCAATATTCCGGGAACCAATTTACAGCGCATTAATTTGCCTAAGGCATTTCTCTATGAAGCCAACTTAGAAGACGCTAATCTAATCACGGCTGATCTGAGTAACTGTCACCTGGATCAAGCGAAACTACATAAAGCGAAACTGAATGCCGCAAAACTTGCTGGCGCTTGCTTGATTGCCACGGATCTAAGTCAGGCTGATCTGAGTGAAGTTAACCTCAAAGGCGCTGATCTGATTGATGCTAACCTGAGCAATGCGAATCTGACTGGTGCGAATTTAAGTGGTGCGGACTTGAGTCGAGCAGATTTGAGTCATGCTAACTTGAGTCGAACGGATCTGAGTCATGCTGATTTCATGGATACTATCCTAAGTGGCGCTGACTTGAGTGGCGCTAATCTGAGTCATGCTGACTTCAATAGTGCGGATTTAAGTGATGCGGATTTGAGTGGCGCTAATCTGAAAAATACGGATTTAAGTGATGCGAATTTAAGTGGTGCTAACTTGAGCGGGGTTGACTTGAGTGGAGCAGATTTGAGTGATGCGGATCTGAGTGAAACTTGTCTGAGTCAGGCAGATTGTCAAAGTAGAGGATTTTCAACCTGTTTCAAACCTCCTAGTTTACATAATTAGCGGAATTCCCCACTCGACGGAAGCGGTAGGAAATTCCGCGACTTGAGTTAACGATAACAGGAGATAGTTAGGGCTTGCTGAAAAGTTAAGACTGATCTGATCCCAGGGCGGCGGCGGTTTTCTCCCGGTTGAGTTTGAGAATCAACACACCTAGGGGAGGCAAACACAAGTCCAACGAATAGGGTTGATTGTGGAACCACCATTCATCAGTCCACTTCCCGCCTAAATTCCCCATATTACTCCCACCATACTCGCGAGCATCACTGTTAAACAGTTCGGTGTAGAAGCCCATTTCTGGAACCCCGATCCGATAATGGCTATGGGGTTGGGGGGTAAAATTGCAAACCGTGACCACAAATTCTTCAGAATCCTTAGCACGGCGGATAAATGCCACCACACTATGGCGATTGTCACTACAGTCAATCCATTCAAACCCAGCTTCGGCATAATCTTGGGTATACAAAGCAGATTCTCGTCGATAGACCTGATTCAGATCACTCAAAAATAGCTTCAGTTGCTGATGGGGTTCGTATTGCAGTAAATGCCATTCTAAATCGCCCCAGACATTCCACTCACTCCACTGACCGAACTCCATGCTCATAAACAGGGTTTTCTTACCGGGGTGAGTGAACATATAGGTAAATAAGCAACGGATATTGGCAAACTTTTGCCACTCATCCCCAGGCATTTTGCCCAGCATATTACTCTTCCCATGCACAATCTCATCGTGAGACAGCGCCAGCATGTAGTTTTCGGCATGGTGATACCACATACTGAAGGTGATATTATTTTGGTGGAACTGGCGGAACCAGGGGTCCATGTGGAAATAATCCAACATGTCGTGCATCCACCCCATGTTCCACTTCAAGTTAAAGCCTAATCCGCCAACGTAGGTGGGCCAAGACACCATGGGCCAATCCGTTGACTCTTCGGCAATGGAGAGGATACCAGGAAAATAGCTAAAGATTACATGATTCGCCTGTCGCAGGAAATCGGCGGCTTCAATGTTCTCTCTTCCCCCATACTGGTTCGTCACCCATTCTCCCGGTTTACGGCAATAGTCCAGGTACAGCATGGAAGCGACAGCATCCACGCGAATTCCATCAATGTGATATTTATCAAACCAGAACAGGGCGTTGGATACCAGGAAGTTACGGACTTCGTTGCGGTTATAGTTGAAAACTAAGGTTCCCCATTCTTTATGTTCACCTTTGCGGGGGTCAGCATGTTCATACAGGTGAGTGCCGTCAAAGAAGGCTAAACCGTGACCATCTTTGGGGAAATGACCCGGTACCCAGTCCACAATCACGCCAATCCCGTTCTGGTGACACTGATCCACAAAATACATGAAATCGTCGGGTGTGCCATAGCGAGAGGTGCAGGCAAAGTATCCGGTTACCTGATACCCCCACGAGCCATCAAAGGGATGTTCGGCGACGGGGAGTAACTCAACATGGGTAAAACCCAAATCTTTCACATAAGGAATTAAGCGATCCGCCAATTCCCGATAGGTGAGAAATCGCGCTCCGGGTTTGAGATCCGATACCACAACCACGGGTTCCGGATTGCCATCCGCGCCAATGGCGGGTTCGGCGGAAGAGCCATGCATCCAAGAGCCTAAATGGACTTCATAGACAGAAATCGGCTGAGTCAGCGTATCGGTATGGCGGCGCTGTTCCATCCAGTCCTGATCATTCCAAGTATAGGCGTCCAGATCGGCAACAATCGAGGCGGTTTTGGGACGGATTTCTTGGCGGAAACCATAGGGATCAGATTTTTCGTAAATATGCCCATCATAGTTTTTGATTTCATACTTGTAATGGTCGCCAACTCCCACTTCCGGGATAAACAGTTCCCAAATACCCGTGTCACCCTTCCGCATTTGGTGCTTGCGCCCATCCCAGTGGTTAAAATCGCCTAAAACCGAAGCGTTGCGAGCATTCGGCGCCCAAACGGCAAAGTAGACCCCCTGAACCCCCTCTATTTCCGTGGGATGGGCTCCTAGTTTTTCGTAGATGCGATGATGATTCCCTTCGGCAAATAAATGCCGATCAAAGTCGGTTAAGCGCGGTGAACGGAAGGCATAGGGATCGTAGATCACCCGCTCGTGTTCGCCTTCTTTGAGGCGTAACTGGTAGTTTGCCAGTTCTTCGATATCGATCTGGCATTCAAAAAAGTGAGGATGATGCACTGATTGCATCGCATATTCTTGGCGTTGTTCTGGCAACACAACCCACACAGCGTCAGCATTAGGAAAATACACCCGCACTGCCCAGGTGGTCTTGCCATCCTGTTCTACTCGGTGCGGACCGAGGACTTCAAAGGGGTCGTGATGTTGATTCCAGACAATTCGGTCAATCTGTTCAGGGGCAATCATGGGATACATCAAGCTATCTACTTCAGTATGGGTGTTAAATAATTTTAATTTTTATATACTTTTTTGGTTTTTTCTACACATTTTGGGCAACTTGGGGTATAAGAACGTATTATAACCTGTCAATTGGGTTCAGTATCTAGCGCTACCGTTGAGGACGGCGTAGGGCTTTGGGTGTTTTCGGCTTTGGTTAAAACGGTGTAACCGTTCGCACGAAATCCAGCAGTTGCAGCAGAAAAACAGTTTGCTGGATCTCAGGGTCGAGTTCCGGGGGGGTTTCGCGCTGGGCTAATTCAGCTTTAAGTTGGGCGTATTCGGCGGCTGTAAGGGGTTCCCCATCGATAGGCGATCGCGCTTCTGTGATGATCTCGGTTCTCAACACCTCTTCGGGGAGGTCATCTGGGGGCGGTAACGCCAAAATCGGTTGAGCCACCCAACCCATCAATCCCAGACAGATACTAAAAAATATACCCTTTTCCACGCTTTTAAGCTCAAGATAGGTTTAAGTGTACAGACCTAACATACTATATCTGTTGGGAGTGCGATCGCTTCTGGCTGGTTCTTGGCGATCGCTTCGGTGAGTACCAATGATCTTGACCTCTCCTCGACATAAACCCTTTATCCCTTGGCTGCTATTCCCCACACCCCACACCACACTCCTCTATTCCTTCATGTTTGACGCTGCTCTCCCGGCTTCGGTTCTTTTGACCGCACGAAAAAGTCAACCATGATCGATTGCTTGTCTTGAACCTCCAATAAAATTACCGAATAGGCGATTAATTCGTCAATCGCTAAACAAATTACTCCCACTAATACCAAAAACATTCCGGTGATAAATAAAAAAATTGGTACTCGTTCCAGTAACGTTATCCCCATAAAAAAATGCAGGGCAATAGCGAATGAGGTCAGGACAAAAAAAACAACCGCCAATGTATCACAGAGGGTTGAATTCCTCACATACCAGGCTCTACGCAATAGATTATTCAGTTGATGCTCTAAACTTAAAAAGCGAATATCTTCCCCGGAATCGAACTGTCCTTGGTGGGTTAACTCTCGCGAAAGGATTCTTCTCTCATCATTCAATAACCGGATACGATTTAATAAAGAAGACTGTCTCGCATTTAATCCCAAAAAAAACAATCCACTGGAGGAAATCATCACGGCTGGTGCAAGAATAGCTTGAATGACTTGAGTGACAGTGAGAGACATTTGATCCATGATTTTCCTGGGTGCTACCTAGCTAAATCTTGAGCAGTATAGCGCAGGATACCCCATGAATGCGATTGTCAGAGGAGATACATTAGGGTCTGCTGTAGGGAGTCTTGTGGTGGGGATAGGGAATAGGGAATAGGGAATAGGCAATGGTTTCAACATCTCGACTGCGCTCGATGTTGACCCTGAATTTCGACAGGACTTCGGCGTGAACGCTCAGTCGAAGGCTCAATTGCCGCGAAGCCGAAGGGTCAACCCTCTGTCGAGGGAAATCAGGAATAATTTTGTAGCCCACGTTACAGGACGTTTGTAGTCCTAACCTTAGAGAAATGGTGCGTTACGCTTCGCTAACGCACCCTACTGGGCTGACCCACCTAAAATGGTGAATTAGAATTGTAGGGGCGCACCGACGTGCGCCCATTTTAACGGTAAAATCTATTCCACAATTTTAGCTGTGCCACGCCACTACAATTGGACGACGATTCGACGACAATTTGCTGGGTGGAAAAGGGTATTTACTCTACCATCGATTGCAAAGGTAACATCACCGTAAACGTTGTCCCTTTGCCGACTTCACTTTCTACTGTAATTAGTCCACCATGCAAATCCACACATTTCTTGACAATAGCTAATCCTAATCCCGTTCCCTGAATTGTACCAACATTACCGGCTCGTTGAAACGACGAGAAGAGTTTTTTGATATCCTCTGGCGGAATACCAATCCCCTGATCTTGAATATGGAAAATTGCCGATTCTCCTTCACAGATTAACTCAACCTTCACTTCACTCCCTTGGGGAGAATATTTAATCGCATTAGAAATTAAATTGTTCAAGATATGCTGTAAAAGCTTCTCATCCATTTGAGCTTGACTACAGTCGCCATGGCTAACAAACTTAATCGAATGCTGTTGACTAATGCTCATTTGCAGGGTGTCTACAATGTCCTGACAAAAGGCAATTAAATCCATTGAGGCTGGTTTAAACGTCAGTTTCCCCGCCTCAGCTTTACCGATTGTTAGCACATCATCCAATAGCTGCGTCATCCGACTAACCGCGATTTGAATCCGCTGATGGTGAGCCTTTTTCTTTTCATCGGTTAACTTTTTGCTGTAGCGCTCTAAAAGTTCCGACGATGAAAGAATTGCCGTTAGGGGGGTGCGGAATTCGTGAGACACTAAGGAGACAAAGCTAGAGCGTAGTTCACTCAGTTCTCGTTCCTTTTCCAAGGCTTTAATAATTTCCGCTTCTGCCTGTTTCAACGGTGTAATATCCCGTCCCACCGCCTGAAATTCTACAACATTTCCCTCATTATCGAACATCACCCGCTCTGTCCATTGTTGCCAGCGAATCTCATTGTCTGGCAAAATGATGCGGTGTTCGTAGGTAACGATGGGTTGTTCAACGGAAAGGGTTTTAAATTGCTGGTTGACAAATTCCTGGTCAATTTCCGGAATCTGGGGTTTGAATCGATATCCGATTAACTCGGAGCGTTGTTTGTTGAAATAGCGACAATACGCATCATTAACAAACGTGAATGTGCCATCGGCTTTAAACCGACAAATCAATTCGGTTTGATCTTCAACAATGGCTCGATACCGTGCCTCACTTTGACGCAGGGCTTCCATGGCTCGTTTGCGTTCAGTGATATCCTCCACCATGGCTAAGGTATAGAGAACTTCACCTTGTTGACCTCGCAAGGCGATGAGGGTTAAATTCACCCAGACTAAATCGTTATTCTTTTTGATATAACGTTTTTCCAGTTGAAAGCTGTCCATCTCCCCGCGAATTAACTGCTGCATATAAGGAACTTCCAGCGCCAACTCGTTGGGGTGGGTAATATCCTTAAAGCTGAGTGCCATGACTTCGGATTGAGTATACCCCAGCATGGAATAAAATGCTCGATTTACGCGAATATAGCGATCATTTAAGTCTGCCAACGTCATGCCAATGGGTGCTTCATCAAATACCCGACGAAACTGTTGTTCGCTATTGCGTAACTCGGCTTCGGTTTGCTGATGCTGAAGAATTTCTGCTTGCAGTTGCTCATTTATCTGCTGGAGTTCGTGAGTCCGTTCCTCAACCCGCTGTTCTAAAGCCCCCATCGCCGCTTGCAGTTTGGCTTCTGCTTGTTTACGATCGCTAATATCACGACCTTCAGCGATTAAGAGTTCTATCTCCCCATTTTCATCCCGCAGGGGTTTGAGGGAAAAGTCAATCGTGATCACGGACTGATCGGGCGCTAAGATATCGGCTTCATAG
>CAZNNK010000268.1:0-8055 GCA_964574085.1 uncultured Coleofasciculus sp. | reverse complement strand
ATTCGCGTCTTCATGTATCGTTTCCACTCAAAATGAGTGTTGCCAAGCCTATACATCAGTCATATAACGTAGTTTGCTTGTCGCTTCGTTAGCATGGCAAATGACTTAGCTTGCTTTTCGATGAAAGCGAGTATGACATAAGACATAAGACACCTAATGAGCATTATAAGAGCCTTTAAAAATACGCTCTTGCTGTTCTGGCGTAATCCAAGTGGCTCTAGCAAATTGGGTTCTTGGTGGTACGAACTGACCTTGAACCGGGTTATATTCCATCACTTCTCCCGTTTCAATTTCATACACCCAAGCATGGAGTTGCAATTTTCCGGCTTTGAGTCGAGACTGAATTACCGGATACGTGCGTAAATTTTCCAATTGGTTGAGAACATTCTCTTGAATAGACACATTAAGCAGGTCTTCCCCTTCATAGCTTTGGTAATGTTCCTTAATAATCCGCCGCGTTGCTTCCGCGTGTTTGAGCCATTCGTAAACCATTGGCATTTCCTCTTCCAGCTTGCTGAGTTTCAGCAATCCTTTCATTGCGCCGCAATGGGAATGACCACAAACAATGATATCTTCAATACCTAACGCATGAATAGCATACTCGACGGCTGCACCTTCTCCGCCATTCGTCGCTCCATAAGGAGGAATAATATTCCCCGCATTACGGATAATAAACATTTCCCCGGGTTTGGTTTGGGTAATCAGATTGGGATCAATCCGGGAATCGGAGCAAGTAATAAACAGAACTCGCGGATGTTGTCCTTGAGAAAGTAACTCAAATAGCTCCCGGTGAGCTGTAAAGTAATGGGTCTGGAACTCATGCAGACCCTGGATTAATTGTTTCATCGATCAACCTTTCCACAAGACAAGGGGACATCATTGTCTATGATCCCACACAAGCGTAAGTTGTCACCCATTTAATTTGATCGTTGAGGCTGACCGGGGAATGGGGAAGATGGGGGAGATGGGGGAGATGGGGGAAACGAATGACAAATGACCAATGACCAATAACAATATCTGCTATAGTTGCAGCAAATCTGGTGCATCGACTGAAATGACCATCAATCGCAACAACTGTCATGTCTGTACCGATTTATTTCTTGGCGCTAGCGAAAATTTTGATTAAGGCGAGGTATGTTAACCCTCAGCAGATGGAGGAAGCGATCGCGCTCTTTTTACAATGGAGCGAATCTGTCCAACAACAGTCTACCGTGAAAGGCTCACGACGCACAACTCAATCGCCCCACCAACGCGCCGCTATTCTGATTGAGATTCTCGAATCCCTCACCGAGTCTCAAATCCTCCCCCATTTACGGTGTCAAGTAATCCGCTTCTTTTCACCCTTGTCTCCCTTTGCTAAAAAATTGATTCAATCGGGTTACGTTAACCTAGAGCAAATGCAGACAGCGTTGATGGAAAGTCGAAAGTCAGGAAAATCCCTGATCAACGTCCTGGAATCCATGTTAGGTTATCTGTCACCACCTGAATTAGTACGCCAGTACAGGATTTACCACTTATTAGAATTAAAAATTTTATATGGCGTTCCGGCTTTTGATATTGAACGCATGACTATTTCTCATCATCAGATCAGTCAACTCATTGAAAATGTAATTTCTATAGACATCTGTAGTCGCTATCGCTTACTTCCGCTATCGAAAACAGAGACTCAACCACCATCCCTTTTCGTCGCCATGGTTGATCCTGATAATTTAGACGCCCAAGACGATGTGAATCGGATACTGCGACTTCAAGGAATTGGACTACGGCGGATGGTGATTATCCAGGAAGACTATCAGCATCTGATTAGTCAATATCGCGATCAAAAATTGGCACAAGAGAAGGAACAGGAAGCGGCAAAACAGACTGAGATAAGCCAAGATATTGAGACTCTCGATACACTATCTGATGCACCAGAAGAAACTGAAGCAGATTTATCTGAAGCTTGTAATGAAGCCGGTGGCGCTCCTATTATTAATCTCGTCAATAGAATTTTGGCTCAGGCATTGCAAGATGGAGCCTCTCATATCCATATTGAACCTCAACAAGAGTACTTAAGAGTACGCTTCCGGAAAGATGGAGTCCTACACCAAGCGTTTGAGCCTCTCCCCAAGAAAATCAAAGATGTAATTTCTGCTCGCTTCAAAATTATGGCAAATCTTGACATTACCGAACGGCGAATGCCGCAACAGGGTAAAATTCGGCGCATGTTTAAAGGTTGTTTCGTTGATTTTATGGTTAGCATTTTACCGAGCCGTTATGGAGAAAAAGTGGTGCTAAAAATAGTCGATAATTCCATTGCTCAGCTTGGCTTAGATATTCTCATTACTGATCCAGATATCTTAAAGATTGTCAGGGACATGAAAAGGCGTCCCTTTGGACTTATTTTAGTAACTGGACATACAGAGTCAGGAAAAACAACAACTTTATATTCACTATTGGCAGAAAAGGCTCATTCGGGTGTGAATATTTTGACTATTGAAGATCCAATTGAGTATTCGTTGCCTGGAATCACTCAGGTTCAGGTTTGCCCGGAATATAGCCTAGATTATAGGAATATTTTAGATACTGTATTTTCGCAAGATGCTGACGTAATTCTGATCGATAAAATTCAAGAAAAAGAAACTGCAATCAAGGCAACAAGTACGGCTATAAAAGGTCATTTCATTTTAACTGAATTATATGCCAAAGATACGGTAAGCGCAGTCATGAACTTAACGGAACTTAGTGTTAATCCGTGGATACTCTCTGAGGCACTCTTAGGAGTCATTGCCCAGCGATTGCTTCGACGAGTCTGTAGTGAGTGTCGTATTCCGTATCAACCGGATATATCTGAGTTAGAACAATTTGGTCTATCAGCGTTGAGTCAGGATCAATGCACATTCTATAAAGCAAATACTATGCAACTTGAAGAAATTTATGAGGCGAGAGCGAAAGGAACAGTCTGTCCCAAATGTAATGGAATCGGCTACAAAGGTCGAATTGGCGTTTATGAAGTTTTACGAAATAGTGAACGGATACAATATTTAATTCGGGAAAAATATCCAGCAAAATTTATCAAAGAAATTGCCATTGAAGAAGGAATGAAGTCCTTATATGACTACAGCTTAAATCTCGTCAAACAAGGATTCACTACACTCGATGAAGTAAAACGAGTCACCTGGAATGATGCCATTTTAGCGGATAACATTCATAGTAGAGGCAACGCTAATTCTTCCGTAAATTTCAATAGACAATCTCTCGACTCTTGGCAAAAACTACAGCAACTTGAACAACAACTGGAAAATCTGACTCGTCAGTATCAACAGTTAAAACAAGAGTTAGAACAGTCGGAGGATACCCAGTAAGCTGTTTATTCTTTGATATACTAAATTCTGTACGCTGTACTAAGAAAAGTTATACAGTTGGTGTACTACACTAGCAATGTAGAGCGAAATGTTAACCAGCCTCAAACCCTTACTGTTGCCTGTTGCCTGTTGCCTGTTCCCTGTTCCCTAATCTCAACCGTTAACTTTAATTTTGTCCGACTACTTAGATTGATTACTCTAACGGTAATAAAATTTCAAAGGTTGTCCCTTTGCCTAACTGCGACTGCATTAATAATTTTCCATCATGTTTCTCGGTGACAATCTGATGAGTAATTGCTAACCCTAATCCTGTTCCTTTTCCCACGGGCTTCGTCGTGAAAAATGTCTCAAATATCCGCTCTTGAATATTGGGTGCTATTCCTGAACCATTATCAGCAATTTGTACCGAAACCCAATCTCCTTCCTCTTTGGGTAATAAACGAGTGCTAATTTCAATCTGAGGCTGCCATGAGTCAGACTCATTTTCAGATTTTTCTGTCTTTTCATTCAGCGCGTCAATGGCATTACTAATCAGATTCATAAAAACTTGACTAAGTTGACCCGATGAACAATTCACCAGAGGCAAGTTGCCATAGTTTTTAATAATTTTAATTCCTTTCTTGAGACGATTTGTTAAAATGATTAATGTACTTTCAATACACTCATGAATATTGGCAGGCTGATGTCTCGACTCATCCATGTGTGAGAAGCTTTGTAGACTACCAACAATTTTAGTTAATCGTTCTGAGCTTAATTGCATACTTTTCAGGATTTTCGGCAAATCCTCTACAATAAAGTCGAGTTCATAATCCTCTTTTAGCTCACTTAAATCTGCTGATGGCTGGGGAAATTCTGCGGTGTAGGCTGTCAATAACTCAATTAACTTGGCACAATAATCGTCTAAGAATTCAAAATTTCCGCTAATACACGCGACTGGATTCTTTATCTCATGAGCAATCCCCGCCACCATTTGTCCCAAACTTGCCATTTTTTCGGTTTGAATCATTTGAGCTTGACTTTGCTCGTGCAAAAGCTGGGTGGTGAGTTCCTGAATTTGCGACTGAGCCACGAGTAATTGATGCACGTCTAATAGGCGATAGGTTCCTGGCTCGAGTTCGACAACAATCGGTTCATATACTAATTTCGGTGTACGCTGAAGTGAGCGACGAGCCGCATCAACTATTTTTGTATCTCCTCTCAGGATTAAAACATCCCCACTGACAAAGCGGTATAACGAGTGCAGCGGACGTTTTAAGAACAGTTCCAATCCATAAGGACTGCTCATTTGTTCCAGAAACTGCCTTCGGGAAATCATCCCGACAAGTTTTCGATGTTGGGTGAGAATAACTCCAGGTAATAGAGGATTTAATTGAAACGATTGAGCCACGTCTCTACCGGGTTGCACTGATTCCACCTGAAAGTGATACAGATTAAGTTCTCGGATAGTGGAATCTAACGTCAGATTAGCGGTCTCGGCTTGGGGCAAGACGCATAAGTCGGGGTAGTAGTCTTGAACAGAAACCATAATGCTATAACAATTAAACCTCTAATTTGTATATAAACCCACAATCAGCCATTTGTCATTTGGCTTGTAAAATGATTTAATAGTTGGTTTGTACGAAATATTCTAAAAAATGAAGATGCCCTGAAATGTTAATATCGTTTTAAGAAACGATTAAACTTTAATAAAGACTTAGCTAAGACAGAAAATTGATCCAATTTAAGTCGAGAATCCCTGATATAATCTAGAGACGGTTTGAGTTATCCGCCAGAATTAATGTTAACGGGTATAAACAACCACGCGATCGCGTCCGGTGGCTTTAGCTTGATACAGTGCTGCATCGGCGGCAGCGGTCAAGGTGGTTGGCGATCGTTGTGGACTGGGAATGATACTGGCGACACCAAGACTCAACGTAACTCGCTGACTCACCAAGGAGGTTTTATGGGGAATATTTAAATTCCTCACCGCTTCTGCAATCGCTTGAGCCACCTGAGTGGCGCCATCAATTGGAGTTAGGGGTAAAATGACCACAAATTCTTCACCCCCATAACGCGCTACTAAATCCGCGGGTCGCTTGACTTGGCGCTGGATAGCTGCTGCAACTTGTCGTAAACAATCATCACCTGCTTGATGACCGTAAGTGTCATTGTAGTATTTGAAACAATCCACATCACACATAATTAGCGACAGCCAAGAATTCCCCACACAATGTTGTTGCCAACAGGTTTGTAAATAGTCATCAAATCGCCGACGATTGGCAACCCCTGTCAAACCATCAGACTTGGCTAGTTCCTCTAGTTGCAGGTTGGCAACTTCTAAGTCCTGATAAAGCTGCTTGAGTAATCGGGTGGCTAGTTCGTGAATATATAACTGAGCCACTAATAATTGATAGGCATCCAATATGCGGTAGGTTTGGGTTGTTAACTCTACAGCGATTGGCTCATAAAGTAAGGCGGGGGGACGTTCTAAACAATGGCGTGCTGCTGTAACAATTTGGGTATCTCCAGTTAAAACTAACACCTCGGTTTGGGCAAAACGATATAGCGATTTTAGCGGTCGCCGCAAAAAGAGTTCCAGTCCATAAGGACTGCTCATCTGTTCCAGAAACCGCCGTCGTGACAGTATCCCCATAAACTCCCCCTGTTCAGCTAAAATAACTCCTGGCAGTACAGGATTTTGTTGGAATATCTGAGCTACTTCCTCTCCAGGTTGAGACGCTTCAAATTGGAAATTATAGAGAGGTAATTCTTGCAGCGTCGCATTGATGCTCAATTGCTTGATCTCTGGATAAGATGTCTCAAGTTGCGTAGATGATTGTTGTATAGGATACATAGATGAATCCATAAGGGTTCTCTCTTCTCTTCTCTAGCAACTGTTAAAAATAAGATTTTAACACCGATTCGCCAATAGTTCGGACTTAACTTATACATTTTTTACGATAGATTTAAACATAAGTTAAGCCCATAAAACAAGGTTAAGATTAGGTTATTAAAAAGTAATCAGTAGGAGACCAAAAGGGTAGCAAGTAGGTGGGGTCGAGGTACGAGACCCAACACAACAAAGATAACAATGGTAGAAGGGTAAGAGTTGTATTGCAGTGAACTACAGGTATGACAGACGAATGACACAACCGGGTTTATTTTTGTTGGCTTTCCTACGTTAACCCAACCGACAACAGTGAAAGCTGAATTAGGTTCCCCCCCAAACTAAATAGGGGCTGCTGAATAAGTGCTGTGGTGAGGGGGAGCGGGGGAAGCCGGGGAAGCCAATGTAGAGACGTGCCATGGCACGTCTGGGAGCTGGGGGAGCAAGGGTACATTTTCGGTGATAGTGGTGCAAGGGTTTTGATGAGTTTTATTCTCTTTCCTGGAAGATTAGCCAATGTCAATGCTACTCAAAGTATTTATGGCTAATGATTTTTGGGTTGTGCAGCAAAACCTAAATAAGTACCTGGACATAAATTCTGTCCGTTGTATTAAAAAATGTTAACAAGCCTCAAATCCTTACTGTTCCCTGTTGCCCGTTCCCTGTTCCCTCATCTCAACCGTCAACTTGAATTTTGTCCGACTACTTAGCAGGTGGGGATGTTAGCCTAGATCAACAATTGATGTTTCAAAAGGATTAGTTGTCCATTCATGTCATGAATAAAGTCGTTGTCGGTCTATCCGGTGGAGTTGATAGTTCAGTTGCCGCCGCTACCCTACATCATCAAGGCTATGAAGTCGTTGGTCTGACCCTGTGGTTAATGAAAGGCAAGGGTCAATGTTGTTCTGAGGGAATGGTCGATGCGGCGTTTATTTGTGAGCAACTGGGCATTCCTCATCATATTGTGGATAGTCGTGAGGTGTTTCAGGCAAATATCCTCAATTATCTGGTTTCGGGGTATGAATCGGGAATCACGCCCTTACCTTGTTCTCAGTGCAACAAAACCGTTAAATTTGGTCCGATGCTCGCCTACTCGCGGGAGACGTTAGGCATTGATAAAATTGCTACGGGTCACTATGCGCGGATTCGCTATGATGCCAAGCGCGATCGCTATCAGTTGCTACGGGCGGTAGACTCGAATAAAGACCAGTCTTATTTCCTGTACGATTTAAGCCAAGAGTTACTCGCCGCCTCGATATTTCCTTTAGGCGAACTTGAGAAGACGCAAACCCGACAGCTTGCGGCTGAATACCAACTCAAGACGGCGGCTAAGCCAGAAAGTCAGGACTTGTGTTTGGTGGAGTCCCATGGTTCGATGCGGAAGTTTTTGGATCAGTATATTTCCCAAACCACGGGTGACATTGTGGATACTAAGGGCAAGGTCTTAGGTCAACATAACGGGATTCACCATTACACCATTGGACAACGCCGAGGACTGGGTATTTCTGCGCCGGAACCGTTATACGTGGTGGCAATTGATGCTGGGGCGAATCGCGTTATTGTAGGCGATCGCGCCAGTGCAACGCAACCCGATTGTACCGTGGGGCGAGTGAATTGGGTATCGATTCATCCGCCAACAACTCCGATTCAGGCGTCGGTGCAAGTGCGGTATCGCAGTCGTCCGGTAGATGTGACGGTGATTCCTCTAGCGGGGAATCGGATGAAACTGATTTTTGATCAGCCACAGTTTAGTATTACTCCCGGACAAGCCGCTGTTTTGTATGACGGGGAAATGCTGCTAGGGGGTGGAATTATTGAACGAAAGCAGCAAGAGGGATGAGGGAG
>CAZNNK010000267.1:0-8071 GCA_964574085.1 uncultured Coleofasciculus sp. | reverse complement strand
CCCCAGCTTCCCCAGCTTCCCCATCTTCCACAGCTCCCCCAGCTTCCCCAGCTTCCCCAGCTTCCCCTGCTCCCTACCACCCACAAGACTTATTCAGCAGACCCTAATTTAGATTCTACCACTACCAATTTTGGGTAAAACTTCCTTTGCCCATAATTCATCAGAAATTTTAATTTGTTTATCTTCAGAAACTCGTTGATTGTACTGCTCTAATAAGGCTGTAATCAGTTGAATATACTCTTTCAGTAAATCCCTAATTTCTTGTCTGGCCAATAAATTATAGGAGTTCGATGTATTGTTTTTTACGCTAAAATTCCGAATTACTGGGGCATTGAAGACAATCCAAAGAAATGGAGAATTAATCACTTCTTCCATCAATTCAATCAGTTCAGGTTGTAAAAACAAACAATATTTTTCCATCGTGCGGTTTAAGGAATCCTTAAACTGCGAGCATTCCCGTAATAGATAATCTGACCAATCCGCCTCAATTGCGCCCAATACAGGGGCTGGCTTGGAAAAATCTAGAAATGCTAATTCTTCAAAAAAGGTATGGTCAAATAAATCAACAACGGTTTGATAATCTTTATCGGGTTTTTCGGCAATAGCTGCCTTAAACATATTAAAAAACAAATAAAAATGACGCCGCAGCGGTCTCCTGAGTTGCAAGAATGCCACAGTTTCTAGTTTTCTGCGTTGATTTTCTTGATCAATCGCAATGACCCGATCAATCGAAAAGACGACAATTAGAATACCCGTAATTTCTGAGGCAATATCTAACGAAAAGGATTTGAGCCAAGGATATTGCCCCGAACTGATGAAATAAACCAAAAAGCAGCAGCCCAATAAGATAGGAAGTACAACATAAGGAGTTTTGAAAGATTTTCTCATCTTATCGCCTGCTACTTTGCTTGAGCGTCCGGGTTATTGAGAAAAAATAATCTATTGCAAGAACCCCTCAGCTACTAATAATCCCACAGAAAACAGTACGGTAGCTAATAGCGAAAAAACCATCATCATTCCAGAAGGCATAAAGCTGCGGGTGCGGAAAAGGCGAATAATAAAAACGGTAAATAACACTAGGGAAATGAGTGTGGCGAGTCCAAGTCCCATAATGGGGATGACCCGACAAAGCCACCAAGCAACCAACAGTCCTAAACCGCTACTGATCCCCGAAATTAGGGATTTTTGGCTTTTGGCTTTGACATACCCGATTATGCCCCCTGCCAAGACGAGTAGAGCATAGATTAAAACAAATCCGGTAATAATTGGCAATAAGTTGTTCATGTTAGGAAAATTTTGCTGGATATCAAGACTGACGATCCACTAATTTATCGTATTAATTATACTCTAGTAGCGCTACCTGGGAGGAGGCAGAAGGGTTCTTACGGATACCTTCTCGTTTCAGCCGTAGAAAGTCTTAACCTGGAGGGCGACAGCTATATCTGCTTTTTCGTCTATGGTTAACGGGTGAGTTGCTTCCGCCGCGCTATTCTAGTAAGTCGTACAAAAACGACTGCCCTTGACGGCAGCCCAATCCCCCGCCTCCCGTCTTCATTAGACGGGGGAATAGCTTTTCCATGACGCTTTTAGGTTTTTACAGGAATTGGTTTAGAGACCGTTGGAGTGGTCGTTATAATTGGACTGCCCCTGCCAATTCATCGTGTCAGTCATGTTGTCTTCGAGTTCCATGCGTTGTTCCATGCGACGCAGAAAATAGCCTGTCATCATCGCCGAAGCTAACAATCCAGCTAAGTTTTCGCGATCTGTGGTAACTTGTACATTAAAACTCTCAGACGGAAGCATACCCACCAGCCCCTGGACATTCTGAGAAATGATCTGCTGAATTTCCGGGCTGGCAGATTTGGCAACCTGGGACAGCACATCGGGGGATTGGTGTTGGAGATAGTTCAGGAGTTGGTTGGTTGCGTCATCTTCAGGGGGAGAATTGAGGAAGTCAGAGTTAAATACCATTAGAAATCAAAAGATGTGACTTACTTGTTTCTACTCTAAACGATTGTACTCGCTACCGACTTGGTGCTTTGGTTCAACAGTCCTAGTTCTTAAGGAAGAAATTCAGGATTGTCCTTGCAGTTGAAGGATAAGATCAGATGAAGTGGTGTTTAGGATTGAGAGGATGTCCGTAGGGACGGTAGGAGGTTATCGAGTTCAAAGTGTTGATGAAATTTATTGGTTACTTGCAACCAATAGGAACGACCATCGGTTTGTCGGCGTCTGCTGACAAATCCGAGGGAGATGAGTTCTTGAACATGCTGATACGCACCACTACCGCGTAAGTCGATCAGTTCAGTTTGAGCAATAGGTTGTTTGATTGCGATCGCCGCTAAAGTTCTCAATGCTCCTACACCTAATTCAGCAGGCACTAGACTTTGCATTAACGTAGCAAATGAAGCCCGTAACTGCAAGCTATAGCCCTTTGGCGTCTCGACGACTTCTAGGGCGCTGTCTCGATAGGCATAGTCTGACATCAGTTCAATTAAAGCATCTTCTGCCGCCGAGCGATCGCATCGGGCGCACTCAGCAATTTCTGTCAGGGACAAGGGTTTGCCCTTTAAGTATAGAATCGCTTCAATTTGGGTCGCTAGACGAGGCATTGGGGATTGGGGACGTTTTGAGTGTTGAATGTGTAGGGGCGGGTTTAGGGAATTCGCTCAAGCTGTTGACGATAACTTGGGTTCAAAACCCGCCCTTACCGAGTGTTGAGTTTTGGGTGTGTAGGGGCGGGTTTAGGGAATTCGCCCAAACTGTTGACGATAACTTGGGTTCAAAACCCGCCCTTACCGAGTGTTGAGTGATGAGGGATTAAGGATTGGGGATTAGGGATTGGCAAGTACCTATATGCTCATCAATCGAGTTGTCGTCCCGTCAGTTCCACAAAGATATCTTCTAAATTTGAGGGACGAACCATCATACCCGTTTTATCCGGTAAGCTGTCAAGGTAGGCATTGGCATCATCTAGAGTGGGAAAGAATTTATACTCGAAGCGATCGCCAATTTGCTTCATCAGCAACCCTTCACCATGGTTAGCTTTCAGTTGTTGCAGGGTTCCCAGTTCAATTAGCTTACCACAGTCCATAATCCCGATGCGTCCCGGCTGACTTGTCCCATAGGCATCACATAACACCTCCACCTCGTCCATGTAATGCGTCGTCAGCAGCATAGTCATCCCTTGGCGGTTTAAATCGCGAATAATCTCCCACAGGCGGCGACGGGTTTGGGGATCAAGTCCCACCGTGGGTTCATCTAAAAATAGAATTTTGGGTTGGTGCAGTAGCGCCCTAGCAATTTGCAGGCGACGCTTCATCCCACCCGATAGGGTTTTGACGGGCGAATCCCGCCGTTGGGCTAATTCTACATACTCCAACCACTGGTTAATCAGGGTTTGCCGTCGGGGATTGGGAATATGGTGCAAACGTCCGTGGAGTTCCATATTCTCCCAAACGGTCAGGTCGTTATCAACACTGGTTTGTTGCAACACGACACCAATATTCTGCTTAACCTCAGCCGGTTGACGCACTACATTGTAACCCGCAATCTCAATTTGCCCTTCAGTGGGTCGGGTTAAAGTGGTTAACATGCGAATCGTCGTCGATTTCCCCGCACCGTTGGGACCGAGGAGACCAAATATCTCTCCCGATTCGATAGTGAAGGAGAGGTCATTAACCACAGGGATTTTATCGTAGGTTTTTTGAACGTGTTGGACACAAACAGCAGAGGGCATTCGGTCTGACTCATAGTAAGACAACTTTACATTTCATCATATCTTCGTCCCACACAATATCGTAATCAATGCCGAAGTAGTTATGGATTAAGCGGTCACGCATTCCCGCGATCGCACGCCATTCAATTGTGGTATAGTTTTGACGTAGTGTATCAGGTAGTTGTTTAACCGCTTCGCCAATTACTTCAATGCTACGAACATAAGCCCGTTTCAAGGTTTCGTCTTGCACAAAAGTAGTTTTATCCAGACCCCTAGAGCTTGTGATAATGTAGGTGGTTTCGTCGAGGATATGCTGTAAATACTCACGCGCTGACACAGACATACTCAACCTCATCTAGAATACGCGAACCGATGTAAGGACTTAACGACTCAACAGTAATCAGGTTAACGGATCTACCAAATAGATCTTCTAGAAAAAATGACAAGTGCATAAAGTTGTCAAAGGTTTTCTGGTCTGGCTCAAATACTACCAGAATATCAACATCGCTTTTGTCGTGGATTGCATCACGAGCAAATGAACCAAACACTCCACACTGTTTGACTCCAAAACGCCGTAACTCTTGTTGATGCTCAGACAAGAGAGAGAATACTTGAGACTTGGTTTTTACAGGCATAGTTTACTTAAAGGATTTGGTGAATACTCTCAACAACCTGCTCAACAAAGTTAACTGCATCGCTGACGAGACTTTCATCAATATTCCAGCGGCTGCCAATATTATATGTAGGATCTATATCAGCTTCATGAGCAATTTTGTTTCTACGATCAACTATCGCACTCAGTTGTTGTTTAACCTCTTTGGCGGATCTGCCCAACTTCTGAGCCACCTCTTCCCACAATTTCTTATCTGAAATTAGTCGAATGGCATCGGCTATTTTTTCAGGTTGCTGAAAGCTTTGATAGCTAAGACGTTCTCGAACTTCATCTTCTAGCCAAGAGGCATTATTCAGTCTGTTCAAAATGCCACTTGATATAACTGGGAGCAAAGCCGAAACTGTGTGAGATTGCTGCAAAAATGAGGAACCTTGACTTTGTTGAATTTCATTCTCTAACCAGGATGCAATATCCATCGCTATCAATCGTTCTTGTCGTGCGCCACCTAGGGAAACTTGAAAACGAGAAAATGCAGATTGAGAACTGTTGCGTGGAGGATTAGGTTCGGAACGCTGACCCCTGTGAATTTCTAGCATTCCTAGAGTTACAACTTCATGGACATAGTAATCCAAGGCGCTCACAGCTAGAACTAGAGCAGCTCTCAAAATATCTGACAAATCTAGAGCGGTAGTAGATTGAGCCTTGACAGAGTTGTGAAGAGAAATCAGCTCTCGAACACGAACAATGCTGATTCGGAATTGATCAAGCGCTGACTGCATAGGAAGGAGAAGTGAGTCCTATAATCTTATCGGCTAAATCCGAAAATGTGCTTTCAAATTGTTCTTGCTTCTCTTGAGCCTTTTCTATAACATTGCCCTGCCATTTAGCAGAACGTAATTGCTCAGGTGTCAAGGCATAGACGGGTACTTGATACTCCTGTGACAGAGCGATTAACCTATTAAAGTCGGGAATTTTCGTAAGAGTGTAACTTTGATCAATACCATTCTCCCTATAAAGTTGATCGGGAAGCATCATGTTATTTTGCCTCAGAACGGGAATCAGTTTTTTAGGAATATCCTGTTCAATTCTTCGCATCCATGTTTCAAGAGCAGCAGTTTCATGGCCGCGAATAATCCGAAAGTTTTGGACAATAATACCTAAAAAGCGTAGTGTAATATCAGGAAATGGATAGGATGCTGCTTTCAATACAGGAAGCGAACTAGCCTGTTTCGCCCAGGCATACCATTTAGGTAGAACTTTAGCTAACGAATCAATTGCCATTACCGAAAAGAAATCGGCAGTAGTCGGTACTATAAAAAAGTCACTGGTCATTAGTAAATTTTGATTGATTGCTCCTAAGCTGGGAGTCATATCAATCAAAATGTAATCTGCACTAAACTTTTTAGCCGTTTTATCTAATAAATCTGTGATAGAGCCGGGTAAGTTTTTGAGACCCTGAATTGAGCTACCTAACTCTTGAGCAATTCCCAACGTGGCTTCATATTCTGCAAAACCAACATGACCAGGCAATAAAAACAGTCGTTCTTGTCCCTCAATGGGAATGCAGTCTACTGCCTCAATAGCCCTTGGCTGTGACTCAAATGCTGGTGCTAGCCCTGTTCTAATATTTGAATGGGTATTGTAAATCCTCTCAATTTTTTTCTCGGCGCTCTCTGTTCCTTCCCCTAAAGCCATACCCGTTAAATTACACTGGGGGTCAGTATCTACAAGAATTACTGTTTTTCCCTTTGAGGCAAGCATCCAACCCAGATTAAATGTGGTTGTAGTCTTGCTGACTCCGCCTTTGTGATTAAAGAGGGCAATTTTTTGAACCATTGCACTTACCTCCTCTTAGTTGTTCAATTTTCTATTTTAGTATAGCTTGAGCCTGACTATTCCGAACTCACTTTGCAAAATGGTTAGTTTCAAGGACTCCCAGAAGTAAAGAAAAAAAGCAGAAGAATATTTAATAGTTAACCGTCTAGAATTTCCTTAATAACACTCTGTAGATCTCGGTCGCTAGGACGTTTGGTAAACTGCTCATGACTATAAATCCAAACAGGTTTGACTATGCAGGTAGTCGTATTGACTAAATACATCAATCGGATTTGTCCAGAAGCCCCTTTGGAAATTTTAAAGTCTAACTTTTGAAACGTCCATCCTTCCGTTAATTTAATCTTTCCAGGTAACGGTTCATTTCGGGAGTTTCTGGGATACTGATCTTCAGTCAAATCTTCTAAAATGTCGGCGACAAGCTCAACAAAACTAGCGCCATGAACTTTGGCAAGTTTCTTGAAAGAACGTTTGAAATTATCGGAGTCTTCAATCAAGAATTGAGTTGAGCCAGTCACGCACTTCTCCTTTCTGAATGCGATTTGGGCATTGTGACGTCTGAACATCCGTCAAAATTTTGGACATTACCGACTCATAGGCAGGATTGTCACGTTCTATTACATCGAGTTTTTTCTGACCGAGTTCTTTCATATCCTCTCGCAGAATGGGTTCAGTTGAACTGGCTTCAGGTGGTAATCCCCGGCGAGCTTTTCGCCAAGGAAACTCTAAGTGAGTCATGCCACTCAGTCGATAGGCATGATAGCCACCGAAATATTCCCACGTTTCTTTTAATAGCTCTTGCTTGTCCTCAGGTATCTGTAACAAGAAGTCTTGGGAAGGAATGGGTAATTGTTCAGCTTCAAATTTACTGTAAAATCTATAAGCAGGAGGACAAACAGGACCGTATCGCCATGCTTGGATTTCCTCATCAAACAATGGCTCATCGTACAAGGCTAAATGTAGACTTTGTGCATAATACAGAAGCTTTTGAACCTTCATATTGGTCATTTCAGCTTCTATACCATCCTCGTATGCTCTGACAATGAAGTAGCGAGCTGCATTGAGACAATCGATCATAGCCCAGACCCGCAAACTAAAACAATCTTAAAGCCAACATACATACTTAGTATTATAGTCGAAGTCTATGTTTTTGTAGTACATAATTACTATTTGAGTGACAGGGGCAATATATCAGGTTTGGAGTTGGGTAGTATGGTCAGCCCATTAAAATTGAGATGTTACAGCACTCTTGATCAACCTCAAGTGACCGTAAGATGGGTAAGAACAACTCAACTAACGATACCACAAGCGTTTCAAGTTGTATAAATTTTACCGACCCTACATCCAATCGGCTGACTGAGGAGGATGCAGGATGTAAGTTGAAACGAATATCCGCTTGAATCGCTTATCTTGGTTGTAAACTTGACTCAATTGGATAATCCTTTGATACTGGTATCGGTTCTACCAGCGAAAAGCCCAACAAACGCAGACCCCAACGCTCAAACCAAGGTACAGATAACCCCCATCGCATCTTGGTTAAGAAAAATCGCTCAAAGGCAATCTTTAACCAGCTTACCCAACGACCGCGTTTGGCGATCGCACGTCGCCGTTGACCGGTTTTGGGATTCGGTAAAACGGGATCAGCTAAGAAGACAATTCCTGTATCACCAAAATCCGCCATACAAATCGCTGCCAAGGTAGGCGTCACCGGTGCAGCTTGAATCACACCCAACTCTCTAGCAATGTTGTGCGCCACCGCCATACCCATCGCCTCCGCCATTTGCCCCGTTTTTGGCACACCGATAGGCAACGGAGTCTTTTCCGGTGGCGATAACTGCACAACCACTCCCGCACTATAGATAGAGGGAAATGAGGGATGCTGATACGTCGGTAATACAGGTAGAAAA
>CAZNNK010000266.1:0-8090 GCA_964574085.1 uncultured Coleofasciculus sp. | reverse complement strand
GGGTAGATTAGCTTGGGTTCGTAGTAGGGAACCTTAGCCCTAGATTCTGTTGGGTTGACGCCAGGAAACCCAACGGAGTTAAGGGCTAAAGCCCTTACTACAAGCCGACTCCCTCAGCTTCCCCTCAGTAATTACCTTCTCTGGCGCGATTTCGTTCTGCTCGACAATCCCGATCAATATTATCAACTTCTTCTTGCGCTTTACATTCCTCGTAGACAATTTGACCCGTCGAATAATTAGGAAGTTGCGCCCGTTTTTCTAACGCTTTTTCAAAGTAGTCTAGAGCAGCTTCCGGTTGATCTTGATGGACTAAAATTTGGGCTTTCAGGTATAAAACTTCGGGATTATCCGGCGTCATTGCCAAAGCGCGTTCGACATAATCCATCGCCTGATTATATTTTTTCAAATCGCGATAGGCTACAGCTATGCCCCGATACGCCAGATACTTGGGATAACCATGAGTTTCTAACTTTTCAATCGCATCAGCCGGGTCAGCAAAGGGAACATTAACCGCTAACATCAAATCCATGTGACCCGTGAGTAAGTTTAATTCTGGATCGTTATCATCAATGGCTTTGGCGGCGTCTAAATATTGAAAGACTTTCTGGAGTTTACTCAGCGCTCTAACTGGACCTTCTTTCTCAAAGTTATAGGTTCCTTCTAAAAAGTGACCAACAGCCGTATAAAGATTACCACGCAGCGGATCAGATGTGATCAGTTGTTCAGCCGTGGTTCGGGTTTTTGTGGCGTAATTATTCAGGGTTTCCAATTCTCGCTCAGTGTAGGCGATCGCGGCTAACATGGCATAGACTAACGGATCAGTCCCCTCACTGGCTTCCGCTTGCTGGAGGTAGTCCTTGGCGGCTTGATAATCACCCTGTTTAAAAATCGATTCAAATGCCGCTTCCGTATTATCGCCAATATTGCGGGGATTACTGGGACGAAACGGATCGCCAGCTAAACTCGGAGTCACCCAAAAACTGACAACCATAATGGCTGCACCAGCTAAGGCGTTGACAGTTCGTCGCGGGGTTGCCAACCAATGATTCATCGTCTTCACTACCACTAATGTCTGTTAACGTTCGACGTTGGCGGGAATTGGAGGTTCCAGTCCGCAATCCTGAGACAATCAATGTCAGAATGAAGAAGATCCGACCATCTTTTTGCTCAACGGATTTGGATGCTTTATCTCAAAAATATCACCTATCACCCGCCCGCTACCCCCACCGCTATCTTAAAAGGTCTGACTTTAACCCTAGCACCGCAACAACTCGGACTGATTATAGGTCGCAGTGGGTCTGGCAAAACCACCTTATTGGAAATTTTGGCAGGTTTAGCTCAAGCCACATCGGGGGATATATTTTGGGGTGAACAAGGATTGACGCCTGATCACTTGCAACAACTCGCCGGATTGGTGTTTCAGTTTCCCGAACGCCACTTTTGTGGGAGTACGGTGCTGGAGGAATTGCGGATGGGACACCCAGAATTGGGTTCAGAACGGGTTCAGGAAGCCTTAAGCGAAGTGGGACTGGGTGATATTTCGCTGTATACGTCTCCTCATGCGCTCAGTGGTGGTCAACAACGCCGTTTAGCCTTAGCGGTTCAGTTGATTCGCCAACCGACGGTATTGATGTTAGACGAACCCACGGCGGGACTGGATTGGTCAATGCGCCGCCAGTTAGCGAATTTGCTCCTAAAACTCAAGTCTCATTGGACATTACTGGTAGTGACTCACGATGCGGGGGAGTTATTGCAAATTGCTGACTCCTGTTGGACAATCCAACAGGGTGAACTGAACGCGGTTGACCCGGCGAGTCTGGGACAAAAGGCGGCTGTTACGAATCATTAGAGAGGGAACGGGGAAGGGGGAACAGGGAATAGTCGGATGAACGATAAACAATTGCTCCCGGAAATGGTTCAGGTTTGGCAAGAAACCTTAAATTGGCAACCTAATCCGAGTCAACACCAGCAGTTTCAGCGCCTGTATGCTGGAATTTTGGCAGGGAATCGCCAGTTGAATTTAACCCGCATCACCCAACCGGAGGAGTTTTGGGAAAAGCATTTATGGGATTCGCTGCGAGGTGTAGCTTCGCTGTTGTCCGGGGAGGAGAAACGGCTAAATATTATTGATATTGGTACGGGTGCAGGATTTCCGGGATTACCTGTGGCGATCGCACTTCCCTCAAGTTCGGTGACGTTACTCGATTCAACCCGCAAGAAAATTACCTTTCTTGATACCCTGATTCCCCAGTTAGCCATCCATAATGCTACAACTGTACTGGGTCGGGCGGAACAAGTGGGACAACACCGTCAGCATCACCAACACTATGATATCGCCCTAGTTCGGGCTGTGGGGTCGGCATCGGCTTGTGCGGACTATGCGTTACCCTTCCTGAAGCCGGGAGGGTTAGGGATTTTGTATCGGGGTCACTGGACTGAGGCTCAAACGGAGGATTTGAAGGGGAAAGTAGACCAATTAGGCGGTGCGATCGCATCGGTTAAATCCTTTACCACACCCCTATCCCATAGCATCCGCCACTGTTTGTACTTACGAGTCCCAATACGGCTCGGATAAGTCCTCATTTAATTTCTTCTCTCCCAGCTCCCCCAGCTTCCCCAGCTCCCCCAGCTTCACCGCATTGACAAAGCGGCTAAATCACTCGCCTCTAGTAAAAAACCCCAATATTTCTGTTATACTAGCTTGCCTGCGGCAACTCGTGTTAGGTTAACAATAGTGTAAATATTCTGTAATAATTAGAGTTACGAGCCAAAACATTAGCTTCAAACCTGTTATTACGACCCGGATTTCACCAAGGGGTCGTGGTTAAACCGTGTAAATGGTCAAAAGAGTTTGATTTTACTACATCAGTCTGTGCTGTTGAGGTTGGTCAAGATCAGTGGAAAATTATCTGGACGTAGAAATCGTTCATCCATTTCCTCTATTCTGATCCAACTCAATTGCTGGTGTATGCTCATGGATTTAATTTTCAATCACATCTGGAGGTATCCTTCATGTCTGTTCGTCTTTACGTTGGCAACCTGCCCAAAGAACCCGTTGATCGCGAGGAACTGCAAGCGGTTTTTGCCGAAGCCAGTCCATCGGTTTCCACCAAAGTGATTAAAGATCGCAAAACGGGGAAATGTCGCGGCTTTGGCTTTGTCACCGTTCCCAATGATGAGTTGGCTGAGCAAATTATCGAACAATTCAATGGTCGCGTCTTTAAAGACAATGCCTTGAAAATTGAAAAAGCCCAGCCTAAGTCAAAAAGTGCCAATGAGGATGAATCTCGCTCATCTGGGGGTGGTGGTGGTTCTTCGGGACGTCGAGGGGGAGGTAAAAAATCCAAACGGAATACTCCGACACCCGATTCGGGTTCAGTTCAACCTGACCCCCGATGGGCGGATGATTTGGCAAAACTCAAGGAACTTTTATCGGCACAACCGAATAATTCCTAGAGTTGGTTTAACTCGAAAGCTTAATCAACTGAACTCGCCTAGAATCAAAAGCGGCGTTCGACAACCCGCGCTAACCGTAGGACACGGTAAACGCAGTCTGTTCTACTGCCTAATTTACCGTGTCCGTCTTTGTTGCCAAATTTCGGGCAATGGTCATCGCGAAATACCGAGTGACAATGATACTCTTACTTCTGGGGTGACACCCTGAAATTTGGGATGGTTAAACCCAAGATGACATAAGCCCAATCCTCTGTAATTGATAACCAAGAAGGACATTTGAGTATGAGTACAGAAACTGACCCGGTTAAGGTAATGAA
Organism: uncultured Coleofasciculus sp.; assembly: GCA_964574085.1. GTDB lineage: Bacteria > Cyanobacteriota > Cyanobacteriia > Cyanobacteriales > Coleofasciculaceae > Coleofasciculus. Next base: position 4,317 of record CAZNNK010000266.1, on the reverse strand, counting down.
GCAAGAAGTCGGCAAAGCGGCAGCTGAACGGGTGCAATCCGGGACAATTGTTGGCTTAGGTACAGGGTCAACTACGGCGTATGCGATTCAGTATATCGGCGATCGCATAAAAAAAGGGGAACTGAAAGATATTAAGGGAATTCCCACCTCATTTCAGGCAGAGGTGTTAGCTAAAGATCATGGTATTCCCTTAACTAGCTTAGATGCGGTGGATCATATTGATGTTGCCATTGATGGCGCTGATGAAGTTGATCCGCAAAAGAATTTGATTAAAGGCGGTGGTGCAGCCCATACTCGTGAGAAAGTGGTGGATTCTCTGGCTGATCAATTTATTGTGGTGGTTGATAGTGGTAAGCTAGTTGATCGGCTGGGTTCCACGTTTAAACTGCCTGTAGAAGTGATTCCGATGGCGTATGCCCCAGTGATGCGGGCGATCGAGAAATTGGGTGGCAAACCCGAATTGCGGATGGGGGTCAAGAAAGCGGGACCCGTGGTAACGGATCAGGGAAATATGGTGATTGATGTCACCTTTGATTCGATTGAGAATCCAGGTGAATTAGAAAAGACGATTAATAATATTCCTGGTGTTTTAGAGAATGGTTTATTTGTCGGTGTGGCTAATGTGGTGCTGGTGGGTGAAGTGAAAGATGGGAAACCGCTAGTACGCGAGATGTAATCAATTTTATTGTAGGGTGGGCAAGACGATAAACATTGAAATACCGATGTTATCATTCGTTGCTCTTGCCCACCGAACAAGTAACTGTAATATTTAAATGGTGTATTCCCTATTGCCTGTTGCCTGTGAGCGATTGAGGTATCCCAATTTAAATGCAGCCTTATTCCGTAGTGGTTTGAGCGCTCAACCCCTCAAAAATCGTACATAAGTAGCCCAATCGCTTTGCGATCGCGCCGGTTTGTAGTAAGGGCTTTAGCCCTAGATTCCGTTGGGTTTAGCGAAGTCGAAACCCAACCTACTGGTGTGGTAACACCTTTATTGGTGGATTAGAATCGTAGGGGCGCACCGACGTGCGCCCATTCTAACAGTAAAATCTATTCCACAATTTTAGCTGTGTCAGTCCACTACTGGCGTGACCCACCTTAATGGTGACTTGCAACCAGAACTAATTAACGTGAACGATGAAGATCGTCATTCGTCATACTCGCTTCACGAGAAGCAAGCTACGTCATTCGTCATTTGTAAGGGTTTGAGGCTTGTTTACAAAACTTAGTACAGTGTCGTTTTCTTTTGTCCGACTACTTAGAGAAAATACCTGAACAACCGACAAAGCAAGCTACCTAACAGCAGGCAATACACAATCAAATCAATGAGCTAGTTGCTGCTTAACCATATACAGCATTTCTCGGTCTAGTGAGGTACAGTAACAAGACGAGGTTAGCCTCGGTGAGCGCAAAAGTCTTATTCTCAATGTACCTCACCAGCATGGAAAACGCTGTATCACTCTTTCAACAGTTGAAACTATTCACAAACGATTGGTTAATAAATGTAGGATGAAGATTGCTATTTTTGAAGTGTGTCGTAGTCCGGAAATTAAAAAGAAGACTGAATCTCTAATTCTGTCCCACTTTTTTACCAAACAAGCGATAGATTACAAACTTTACAGTAATGATGGGATTTGGCAGGAAAAGACAATCCTTGACAAAGATTCATTGAGATTGTACTTGAAAAAGCCGGATTTTAATATCGTTCACTTGGCTATGCATGGAACGAATGATGGCTTAATTTTGCAATGGTCTAATGTGAAGAATATTGGCGAACGGGTTCCAGAGGTTATATTAACTGATTTTGATATTAGCTTGATGAGAGAATGGCAGGGAAAGGTAGTTGTCAGTGGTGTTTGTCGTTCCGCTCAACTAGCCGATTCTTTTTTAGCGGCGGGTGCAGCGGCTGTAATTGCGCCTCAATCTCCTATCCCTTGGACGAATTTAGGACTTTTTTTTAGCTTTTTCTACAAAAAAATATTTTCCGGTAAAAGTTTAATATTGGCGTTAGATTTAGCAATTTGGCAGTTTCCAGAGTATGAAAGTTATTCTGTTGTGCGTTAGCGAAGCGTAACGCACCCTACAAATAGAGGCTTTGCGTAAGTCTTAAATCAATCATTTCTTCGGTAAAGGATTGATGCTTATAATACGGATAAGGTGGTGCGAGTTGGCGCAGGGGAATGTGTATGCAATCAGAGGAACAGCAATGGGTTCAAGAATTTGTTGAACATACTACGGAACATCTCTATCGAATTGAACAAGATTTGCTCCAGCTATCAGGTTCTAAAGACATAGAATTGGTGTATGGGCTATGCCGTGCAGTTCTGTCGATTCAAGCCCAGGCAGAAATGTTAGGTCTAGATAGTATTGAAAGACTGGCTAATCGTTGGCATGAACAACTTGAACTATTAAGAGATTATCCGATTAACTGCGACCAAAGGTTACAAGATCTATTTTTTCAGTTATTCGATGGATTATCTCTATTAGTAAATCAACTTAAGAAACCCTATGAACTTAAAGAAGATGATACTAATCACGTTGTTTCAAGTACAGAGTCTATATTTAACCATATTGATGCTCATTTAAGGTTTCTGCTTAATCCACCTGTCGCCTTTGCCGAAATTGAGCAAATATTTCCCCTGGAACGTGCAGTCAAACAAGCCGGGTCAGACTATGGCAAGGAGGTCAAGATAGGAATTGAGGGTAGGGACACATTAATTCCTAAAGTAGTATTGGAAACTTTACCGAAACTATTATCCCACTTGATCAACAATGCGATCGCGCACGGAATCGAGTCCCCCCAAGTGCGCCAAACTCTGGGCAAATTGCCAGTTGGTCAGATTGTTGTCAGTGCTTTTTACCATGATAACCAAACGGTAATCACGTTTTCTGATGATGGCGCAGGAATTGACGTAGAACGGGTAAAGGCGAAGGCAATCAAAAAAGGGTTAATTACTATAAGCCAAGCCCAAATTTTTGCCCCAGAAGCTGTCTACGAACTCCTGTATCATCCGGATTTTAGCACTAAGGATGAGCGAGATTTGAGAGCCGGAACCGGGTTTGGTTTAGATATTGTTCGCACAGAAATTAATAAAATTGGCGGGTCGATTTCGACAAATTCTCTACCCGGGAAAGGAACAACGTTTAAAATTATTTATCCAAAAGCCTTTGGCTAACTTAGATCACACCCAGACTTCGCACTTCAACTTGAACGGTTAACTAGGCAGTTGAAACAACCACCCAACTTACAACTAAAACGTCGGTTTAGGAACACACAATGATGGCATATTTGTGTTTACATACGGCGTGGTTTTTGGGTTCATAGAGGATAAAGCCAGAATCCTCATCGGGCTATTCGTTCAGGGTGACTCTTCTTCTGAAGATTGCAGACGGCGACGGGCGGTGACGATGGCTTCATGCAGCTTGGTTTGCAGGACTTCTTTGGGCGGTAGCACAGTCAGGTATTCCGCAACATGGATACCGCTTTTGTCAAGTTCTAACAGTTGAATCTGCTCTTGCTTTTTGCCTGCACATAGGATGATGCCCAAGGGGGGCTGTTCGTCAGGCTCCTGGTCGTATTTTTCGAGCCAGCGCAGATAGAGTTCCATCTGGCTTTTGTACTCAGGACGGAAGTTGCCTAGCTTGAGATCGATCGCGACAAGGCGTTTCAGTTTACGGTTATAGAAGAGTAGGTCGATATAAAAGTCATCGTCGTCGATTTGTAGGCGCTTTTGGCGAGCTACGAAGGTAAAGCCTGCTCCTAGTTCGAGTAAAAATTGCTCAATTTCCCGCAGGATGGCATCTTCCAGGTCTTTTTCCAGGTAGCGATCGCTTAAAGAAAGAAAGTCTAGGATGTAGGGGTCTTTAAGCAGGAGGTCGGGTGAGATTAGCTGTCCCTGGCGCAGTCTCTCTAGGTCATCGCGGATGGCGTGTTCGGGTTTGCGGGATAGGGCTGTGCGCTCATAGAGCATGGAGTGAATCCGCTCTTGGAGTTGGCGGGATGACCACCCCTCTAGACGACAAATTTCGATGTAGAAGTCTCGTTTTACGGGATCATCGATATATAGCAGTCTACATGAGCGATTAGGACACAGCAAAATGCGCCAAACCTTGACCAGTCAATCTTTTCCCTTCTGCCTTCTGCCTTCTGCCTTCTGCCCTCTGCCTTTTGCTATACATCAGGGTTTTGATCTGTGTCCAGGTCAATTGTCTCCGCAGTGCAGAGACAATTTATGGGTCAGGGAAGGTTTCGGCAAAATAGAGGTTACAGCCAAAGAAAACGGACAACTTATGCTTCCAGTTTGGACACCTTATGGT
>CAZNNK010000265.1:0-8096 GCA_964574085.1 uncultured Coleofasciculus sp. | reverse complement strand
AGGTAAAGCCTGTCCAGATTTTGTAGTCCGGAAAGAGGACTAATATCTGTGATTTGATTGTCGGTGAGAATAAGATGCTTCAGATTGGTGAGTCTGGCTAGAGGACTGATATCTGTAATTCGATTGTCTGTTAGATCAAGGCTTTCTAGACTTGTGAGTTTTGCCAGAGGGCTAATATCTATGATTTGGTTGCTGTCAAGGTCAAGCCATTTCAGGTTTTGTAGTCTGGAAAGAAAACTAATATCTGTTATTTGATTGTTTGTTAGGTCAAGGCTCTCCAAGCTTGTGAGTCTTGCCAGAGGCAGAGAGCTAATATGTTTGATTTGGTTGTTATCGAGGCGAAGCCATTTCAGGTTTTGTAGTCTGGCAAGAGGACTAATATCTGTAATTTGATTGTATGTGAGGATAAGACTCTCCAGGTTAGTGAGTCTGGCAAGAGGACTAATATCGGTGATTTTGTTATCTTCTAAAAGGAGGGCGTCCAGATTTTTTAGTCCTGCCAGTGGGCTGACATCTGTGATTTGGTTGAGAGTGAGAAAAAGCGTCTCCAGGTTAGTGAGTTTTGCCAGAGGACTAATATCTGTAATTTGATTGAGGGTGAGGTCAAGCTCAGTCAAGTTAGTGAGTTTTGCCAGAGGGCTAATATCTGTGAATTGGTTGTCTTCTAGGTTAAGCTTGTGCAGGTTGTGTAATCCTGCCAGAGGGCTAATATTTGTGATTTGGTTGCTGTCAAGGTAAAGCCAATGCAGATTTTGTAGTCCTGCTAAAGGACTTACATTTGTAATTTGGTTGTGGCTAAGGTAAAGCCCAGTCAGGTTTTGTAGTTCTGCTAGAGGGGTAACATCAGTGATTTGGTTACGGCTGAGGGAAAGCGATTCCAGGTTTTGTAGTTTTGCTAGAGAGCTAACATCGGTGATTATGTTGTTACCCAGGGAAAGCCGAGTGAGATTGATGAGTTTGGCTAGAGGGGTAACATCAGTGATTTGGTTGCCGCTGAGAACAAGCTCCTTCAAGTTGGTTAGTCCTGATAAAGGACTCAGATCACTCACTTCTTCCTCGTTGAGGATCAGCATAGTGCGATTTGACAGATTTTCGGCAGCGAGTTCACAATCATTGGTGTCTACTTCTGCTAACAGCACCTGTACAGTTCGTCCCGCCTCAACTGACAAACTGGCTTGCTGTTGACATAACTCTTTAAAAGAACTCCCCTGACTAGGTTCAGCCGCTTGAGTGACTTCCCATCCCCAACTACTGAATGCCCATAAATTTATCAGCAGAGCCATTGTGCTAGTCAATTTAATCCTTAGTAAACTTCTCATAATTACTGTCTATATTGTTATCAAATTGCCAAGCAACTATCTGAGTTGTACGTTGTACAACTGAATTAGACGTGCTATTGTACCTATTACTGTTTAACACAACAAGAAAGATACTGAATGTCTCCCTGACCGATGAAAGATAGATAATTGACCAGCCATCTGCACTTTCCCGCGATCGAGGACTGAACCATGCGTCTAAATCTAGTCAGTTTCAGCTTTGCCACGCTGCTGCTTACGCTAACTTCTGCCTTCTTACTACCTACCTTGAGTCTTCCGCCTTCAGTCGCGCAGACTCTTTCCGAGCAAGACCAAGATAAGAAAACTAAAGCTGATCGGCTGTTTAGAGAAGGGTTCCATCGGCAGGTCAGGGGTAACTTTGAAAGAGCATTAGGCAGCTTCAAGGACGCCTTATTAATTTATCAAGAAATAGGCGACAATGCGGGTATCGGAGAAACCCTCTACCACATTGGGCAAGTTTACGAAGAGATAGAAGACTATGATCAGGCGTTGAATTACTACCAGCAATTTTTGCTAATTAGTAGCGAAGTCGGAAGTGACTCTAGGGAAAGATATGCCCTCATTGCGATATCAAATCTGTATAATACCCAAGCTCGTCAGCTCATCGAGAAAAATCAATATCGAGAAGCCCTAGATCAATTCCAACAAGCTTTGACTATTGAGAGAAAACTTCGTCGAAAGAGATCGGAAGGGTACATTTTCTATCGAATGGGCTTTGCTTACAGAAGCTTAGGAGAGTATCAATTAGCGTTGGAATCCTATCAGCAATTGTTGTCAATTCGTAAGGAATTTGCTTTGTGGGGTTTGCCGAACGTCAATTTCGAGGTCGGGGAGATTTATGAGTTACTCGGACAAGATGACCTAGCTTTGGAGTCTTATCAGAAAGCCCTAGAACTTGCCAAAAGCACAAGCTATAAATTACCTAACGGTAGGGTTGTTAACTATCCGGATGCAGTGAAAGCACTCAATGCTATTGGGGATGTTCACTTTCAGCTCAAACAGTACGAATTAGCCTTAGATTTTTACCAGCAAGCTTTAGCCGACCTCAAAACAGTTAGCGACAGGGATAAAGAAGAAAAAAAATTGCTGGAAGGATTGACTCTCAATAATATTGGGGTGGTTTATCTCAAACAGGGAAAATACGAATTAGCCTTGGAGTTGTTGCAGCAAGCTTTAGCCATTAGCAAGTCATTTAATAACCAGCCGTTAAAAGAGTTGTTTTTCCGCAATATAGGCAGAGTTTACTTTGAACTAGAGCAGTACGAATTCGCCTGGTATTTCTACCAGCAAGCTTTACTAATTGCCCAGGAAACGGGTGACAAAGAAGATGAAGGACATACGCTCAATCATATTGGTTACTTGCTAGAGGCACAGAATCAACCAGAATTAGCGATTATCTTCTTCAAGCAGGCGGTCAATGTTAGAGAAGCGATTCGGGATAATATCAAAGGACTTTCCCAAGACCAACAGGAATCCTACACTGAAACCATTGCTGAGGATTATCGCCATTTAGCTGACTTATTATTACAACAAAACCGTATCCTCGAAGCCCAACGAGTTCTCGATTTACTCAAAGTCCAAGAACTCGACAATTATTTTAAAAACGTGCGCGGTACAGGAAATACAGCCAAAGGCGTACCCAATTTACTCCCAGAACAACAAGTTACAGACAACTACCAAGCCATTCTTGATCAAGCCATTACGCTGGGGAAAGAACTTACCCAATTGCGACAGAAAAGTAATCGTACTCCCGAAGAGGAACAGCGCATCGCTCAACTCGTGGAAACTCAAGAAATTATTCTCGCCGATTTCAACACCTTTATCGAAAGTGACGAAGTAGAAGCGCTAATTTATCAACTCACTCCCAAGACACGCAGACCCGATTTAGTAGACGACTTAGAAGATTTTATCGGCTTACAAGATAACCTCAAAAATCTGCAGCAAAATGCCGTCCTTCTCTATCCCCTAATTCTAGATGACCGCATCGAACTTATCCTTACCACCCCTGACTCTCCCCCTATCCGTCGTACTGTCACCGTTACTCAAGAACAACTTAATCAGGAAATTTTAACGTTACATCAAGCCTTACGAAACCCTACCTATAATGCTAAAGCTCCAGCCCAAAAACTCTACAACTGGCTAATTAAACCGTTAGAAAATGATCTTACCGCAGCAGACGCCGAAACTCTGATATACGCCCCCGACGGACAACTCCGCTACATTCCGCTTGCGGCTTTGCACGATGGTGAACAATGGTTAATCCAACGCTACCGCATCAATAATATTACGGCGGCTTCTCTGACTGAACTCAATACAAAACCCCAGTCCCAACTCAAGATTCTGGCGGGGGCATTTACCAAAGGACACTACAGCTTCACCATGGGTCAAGAACAGTTTGAATTTGGCGGTTTGCCCTATGCTGGAGTGGAAGTGGAAACGTTAGCCGAAACGATTCCCAATACTACTCAACTCTTTGATAACGCCTTCAATCTTGAAGACACAAAACCGAAAATGGGTGATCATACAATATTACATTTTGCCACTCACGGGGCAATTGTAGTCGGAACCCCGGAAGATTCTTTTATTCTCTTTGGTGATGGGACTCCTGTTACTATTGCTGATGTCCGCAACTGGAACTTGAACAATGTAGATTTAGTCGTGCTTTCTGCCTGTGAAACTGGACTCGGTGGTAATCTGGGTACAGGTGCAGAAATCCTCGGTCTCGGCTATCAAATGCAAAGGGCTGGGGCGAGGGCGGCTATTGCTTCATTATGGACTGTGGATGATGGGGGGACGCAACGATTAATGAATGAGTTTTACCGCCATCTGCAACACGGAAATACGACCAAAGCTGAGGCGTTGCGTCAAGCACAAATTGCTTTAATTACAGGTGATGATACGGCGTTGGCGGAACAACGGGGTTCGATTGTTGCGGTGCGGGTTCGGGATGGATTAAAGCCTGAAGTTATGAATCGTCTTAATCATCCTTATTATTGGGCACCGTTTATTTTAATTGGCAATGGGTTGTGATATCAAATCCAGGTTAACTACTTCCGTTCAGTCGGTGGACGTTAAACGATTGTCATTTGTGATTCGTTCAAACCATTACGGTATAAGTTGTCATACATTTAAATTGGGAATGGGTAGCGAGCAAGATGCTAAATCTAGCGAGCAAGATGCTAAATCTAGCGAGCAAGATGCTCGCACTACGGCAAGGACTTCGCCATTATTGACATTAAGGTTTAAATGCCGAACAGCTTAAGGCTTTAGCCTGGGGGTAGTACATTTGTATGGAAAAACTTCAGATTAATCACTGAGTCAAGGTCTGCTGAGAGGATTGAAGTTGATTCATCTGGATCACTTTCTCATATCCAGCACTACCTTCCCGGTAAAATAAATTATAGGTATCGAAAGGGATAAGTAGTCCATCAGGATGGGCAATGTGAATGCAAGACCAAAAGTCGCTAGGGCGATCGCATTCCTTTGCCGATCTCAGATGACCGACTACCGATGAATCGCCGATACCAGAGCAATCCCGAAGATTTTGCGATCGCTTCCTCATATATCAGTTAACTTAATCACCTTAATGAGTTATCCTTATAAGTGCTGTCACGGACACTGCTACTGCGAGTGAACTGAACTTCAGTTAGATTACTGATGCCTCCAAGTTCAGCCTCTGGCAACATGAAAATCAGCACTCTAGCTTTAATAATGGGGATAAATCGACAATTATCAGCTTTTTTATCAATTGTCTTAGTCTATTGACTGACAACCTAGTCACGCTTTATAAATCCTGTTTTTAAGATGCGCTGCTCCTTGGTTAGAGCAGCCTATAGAACCCAGTTTTCTTAATATCTGGGGGATCACCAACAGAACCGAGACACCTTGAATCCACTCGCTTTTGTTCGTAGAGAAGTTTACAGAACGTGCAAAATTCACGCTGAAACTTCACTAAACCTTTACGGACATTCATCCGGTATAAATGCCAGAGTAGTTGTAGGTGGATAACAAGTGGTTTAGTTGATTTGTTGCTAGCACAGGAACGATTTATGAGTGTATCTGATTTTACAACAAAGACCCCAATTCTTACGAAATGGTTTTGGATAGAGCCAAAGCAGCCGTCCTCAACCCCAACCCAACCTCCCCAACCGAAAAAACGGTTTGATTTGCTCAAACCGATTAAACAGTGGATTGATGGGATTGAAGTCCATAATCCGCAACTGGCACACTTGATCTGCCATCTGATCCCCGCCCAATGTCCCTTCGAGCGCGATATTCAACTCTTTGGGCATACCCTGTTTCACATTCCCCCCTTGTGTAAGCTGAATCCCTTCTATGAGGAAGTCGTGGGGTTACGCTTCCGGGCGTTGTGCTATTTAGCCGATGAATGTGGTGAAGATATTTCCGCTTACTGCTAAAATTCCAAGACTGGGAATTTTAATGTTAGCTGCGGAATCCTTGATCACACAGCATGGCAATCATTGCTCTGAAAGCCTGGTATCTCCAGGACTACGAACCGATTAGAGAACTGGAGAAACGCCCTCATGATTTGCGGTTAAGCAAAAACAGCTTGCTCAAATCAGGGTTAAGGGCTGACTTCTTAGACGATAGTCAGGATGTCAAACAATCGGAATGGTTTGGACGCTACCTGGATGGGGAAACGGTGGAGTTTTACATCGAAGGGAGTGGTGGCTACGCCATTTCTAATATTGATTTGATCTCTCACGAGATTTACTTCACCAAGCAAGAGGTGATGGCGCAACTTGAGCCAATTATCTTTTTGAGTCATCAAACTGAATGCTCTCGTGCCAGTGAAGCGCTACGAGATAGTCTCAATGACACCCTAGAAAGCTTTAATCAGCGATCGCGTCTCCCCCTCGCTTTAGAACAGTCTCGTCGCCCTGCGGGTGAACCGATGCGCCTCAGCAGTACCCAGATGCGTCGCATCCGCAAGAGTTTGCTGTTTGTCGCCGATGGTACCGCGATCGCGAAAGTAGACCGAGAACAGACCCCTCTAGTGATCCCCAATCCCCAAGTCTGTGTCGAAATCGGTTACGCCCTCACCAGCAAGCGTCGAGAACAAATTTTACTGGTACAGATGGAACGTCAAGACTTACCGGGACAGTTTCCCTTTGAGGTTCCTCAGCATCAACAGCTATTATTTCGCCAACCTGAGGATTTACAAAAGACCTTGCCTGTGGTAATGGAAACATTACTACAACGGTTTAATTTATTGACGTGATTTATCCCTCATCGTCACAGATAATAATTGGGATGGACTGAGGAGAAAATTTCATGCCTAGAACTCCAGACGAGTTTGCCGTTCACATTCTTATGGCTGGCGGTCACCGGGAAGAGGTGCGTTTTACGACGATTCAAGAGTTTCAGAAATGGTACAGTAGCGAACTCATGCCCAAAGCGACCTCGAACGATTTTATCAGCGTCCCGATTAAAAATATTCAGGGCGAATATATGGTGGTACGCCCCTCCAGCGTTTTAGCGATTCGGGTGGAACCCATCTTCGGGGGTAGCGTCGAGCGCTTTTAGAATGAAGTCTTTGTCATTGGTCATTGGTACACCATCCAATGACTAATGAGTAATCATAGAACGTCACAGTTTGGACAAGCATGAGAAAACAACTCACGAGTCTCTCCCTGAGTTTAGGGATATTGTTGTTCAGTGGCAGCAGTTTGGCTGTTCCCGATGTTCCTCTAGAGCCAATCAACCCTGATACTGAAGCGGTGACACTGGATTCCCTCGGCTTCGATGAGCAACTCTGGGGGACTCCTGAACAACCTGGGGATCGGCAAGCTTTACTCAAATCAATTGACCATAGCCTGCGCTATCTGGCGACGCCCACAGCAGCCGCGACGTACCAAAACTATCCCATCCCCGGAATAACCTTAGAACGAGTGCGCCGTTCCCTGGTGCGATTTCGTCAACTTCTGCTCACCTCCAATTCCCCGGCGGAACTGCAAGCGGCGGTAAATCGCGAGTTTGAGGTTTATCAGTCGGTGGGACATGATGATCAGGGATCGGTTTTGTTTACGGGGTACTTTGAACCGATTTATGCAGCGAGTCGTACCCCTAGCGCCGAGTATCGCTATCCCCTGTACCGTTTACCGACAAACTTTAATAACTGGAAAACGCCTCACCCGACTCGCGCTGATTTAGAAGGTGTGGATGGGTTTGGTGAAAATAGTCCTCTGTATGGGCTAGAACTCGTCTGGTTACGCGATCGCCTCCAGGCATTTTTGATTCATGTTCAGGGTTCTGCTCGATTGCAATTGCCCGATGGGAGTGTGATGACGGTTGGGTATGCGGGGAAGACGGATTATCCTTATACCAGTGTGGGGCGAGAATTGGTCAAAGATGGCAGGTTGCCCTTGGATGGGTTAACCTTACCTGTGTTAATTGATTATTTCCGTCAATTTCCCAGTGAACTGGATCAGTATTTACCTCGGAATCAAAGTTTTGTCTTCTTCCGGGAAACCAATGGCGCACCTGCTACCGGAAGCCTGGGAGTGCCTGTGACAGCCGAACGATCCATTGCTACGGATAAATCCTTAATGCCTCCAGGCGCATTAGCGTTGATTCAAACTCGCATCCCCTATCCTAACGCCCAAGGACAACTCGAATCTCGTTGGGTGAGTCGCTATGTTCTGGATCAAGATACCGGGAGTGCGATTAAAGGTCCCGGACGAGTGGATATATTTATGGGGACAGGAGTTTTGGCAGGCGATCGCGCTGGAGTTATTG
>CAZNNK010000264.1:0-8100 GCA_964574085.1 uncultured Coleofasciculus sp. | reverse complement strand
CGCCAGTGGTAGCATCTTCAACCACTGCAAACCGAGTAGCGGTTCAGAAATACTTGCTCCAGCTAACACGGGAATAATATATTCCCTTTCATCCAGGAAAACCCTGCCCTCATATACATCAAAAAAATCCTCCCCTTGTACCATTCGCATCGCACGTTCACCTTCAATCATCGACCAACCCAAACTTTGGGCATCTTGAGCATCAAGCGCTAAGTAGCCCGTTGTAAAGCCTGTATCTAGTAACACATCAATGGGGTATCGTTCTGCATCAGCGCCAACTCAATCAATTTCAAAGATCAGTTCACCAATCTCACCAAACTTGCCTGAAATCATATCTTGCCACAAGTTCCAGTTTCGTTAAGGCGCATAATTCCTACCATACCTTTTGGATATTTTTGACGCGCTTTTTGCATCGCTACGTCTTCATCCGGATCAATAAAATAATCCCCACTGTTTGGCTCAATAATCATAAACCAGTTGTAATGATCTTGGATAAGTTGAGGACTGACTTGAGCGAAAATCTCTCGATAGCGCTTTATCCGGGCATTTTTTTCGGCTTCCCGTCTGGCTAACTCCTCTGGGGGTATCGTGTATTCCGGAAATAGTCTGCCTTGACGACGAGGACGAACGGATCGGGTGCGAGTCATTGGTTTAATTCTTAGAGAGTCACGAGGATACTAATTATTATCGCTGCTTTCTGCATTGACGTAAACAGCAGTTTGCGTTGATTCAGGGGGGTTTACGGTTAAATTTTATGGCAATTTGTGAGAAAATTCGGCTGATGAGGTATGGTAGTCTTCTCTAGGATATCGGAATTACTCTAAGCCAGTCTCTGTATAGGTTTGATGGGTATGGCGTTGAGGGTGCGATCGCGTGTTTTGTGGGTTGGCTTGTTGGAAAGCACAACTTTTGGGTAAAGGCGGGTTTTGCCATCAATGTTATCGGTGATATCTGAAGTGAAAGGCTCACGCCCGCCCCGACAAACTCTCACAGGCGCTTCTTGCTAACGGATGCGATCGCGTTTCGCCATTTACCCCAGCGTCAACATTTCGGCTGCAAAATTCACCGCCAGTGGTAGCATCTTCAACCACTGCAAACCAAGTAGAGGTTCAGATATACCTGATCCCGCTAACACTGGAATAATATATTCCCTTTCATCCAGAAGAACTCTGCCTTCATATACATCAAAATACTCCTCGCCCCGCGCCATCCGCATCGTGCGATTACTTTGAAGAATAGACCATCCTAAACTTTCAGCATCTTGGATATCGAGTGCCAAATAACCCGTTGTAAACCCTGTATCTAATAACACATCGATGGGGTATCGTTCGGTATCAGCCGCAATTAAATCAATTTCAAAGATTAGCTCGCCAATCTCACCAAACTTACCGGAAATCATATCTTACCACAGGTTCCTGTCTCATTGAGACGGAAAATGACAACCCAACCCCTCGGATACTTTTGACGCGCTTTTTGCATCGCTACGTCTTCATCGGGATCAATAAAATAATCTCCACTGTTTGGTTCAATAATCATAAACCAGTTGTAATGGTTATCGATGAGTGTCGGTGCAACGTGATCGAAAACACGACGCGCTTTTTGACAACGGGCATTTTTTTGAGCTTCCCGTCTGGCTAACTCCTCTGGGGGTATCGTATATTCCGGAAATAGTCTGCCTTGACGACGAGGACGAACGGATCGGGTGCGAGTCATCGGTTTAATTCTTAGAGGGTAGCGAGAATACAACTATTTTACAAGACGTAAACCCGCCGAATTGACACTCCCTGCCTTAGTTCCAGACGTAGCATGCTACGTCTCTACAAGGAATCGAGACAGATAGGAGAGACCGATTATCATAGATGATGACAACAGGATGGATTGATATCGGTTTCCTCCAGTCAGAGTAAAACCTTATGTCAGTTTTTAGTAAAATTCTCAGTGTAATTATCGCCGTAATTATTGGCTGTGGCGGTGTACTTGGCATATTTTATGCCATGAATTACCTAGCCAACAGCTTACCTCATAAATGGCGATCGCGAATTCTGCCTTGGATCTATCTCGCCCCCGCCCTGCTGGTGCTGACGGCGTATTTGATTCTACCGACGTTGAATACAATTTACATCAGTTTTCTGGATCGGCGATCGCAAAATTTTGTCGGCTGGGAGAATTATCAGTTTGCGTTTACCAGTGAGGCGATGCTGGTGGCGTTTCGCAATAACCTGTTGTGGTTGGTTCTAGTTACTGGGTTTAGTGTCGGGTTTGGCTTGATTCTGGCGGTACTCATGGATAAGGTACGCTATGAACCCCTCGCCAAGTCCTTAATCTTTTTGCCCATGGCAATTTCCTTTGTCGGCGCAAGTGTGATTTGGCGGTTTGTTTATGCCTTTCGCCCAGCCGGAGCAGCGCAAATTGGCTTACTTAATGGTATCATCACCAGCTTAGGATTTGAACCCGTGGGCTGGTTAGTGGAACGTTCGATTAACAATTTTGCCCTGATTGCGATTATGATATGGCTGCAAACGGGTTTCTGTCTGGTGTTGCTTTCCGCCGCCGTGAAAGGGATTCCCAAAGATATTATCGAAGCCGCCCGCATGGATGGCGCGAGTGAGGTGCAAATTTTCTGGCGGATTACCATCCCGATGATTCGTTCCACCTTAGCGGTGGTGACAACAACGGTGGTGATCATGGTACTCAAGGTATTTGATATAGTCTTTGTGATGACGGCGGGGAATCAGGGTACCGAAGTAATTGCCTCACGGATGATTAAAGAAATGTTTAACTATCGCGACTATGGCAGGGGGAGTGCGATCGCGGTTATCTTATTACTGGCAATTGTACCAATCATGGTGGTTAATATCCGCCGCTTCCGTCAGCAAGAAACAAGCCGATGAAATCTAAACGTCGCCGTAAATCGAATTCTGTGAAACATCTGTCTCATCAGTTACAAAATGCCTTTAATAGCCTTCCGGTTCACCTGAGTATAATCGTCATTTCCTTAATTTGGACTTTACCCACCGTTGGCTTATTGATTAGTTCCCTACGCCCGAAGGATGATTTATTGGACAGTGGTTGGTGGATGGTGTTTCAACATCCCTTTGATTTCACCCAATATCAGTTAGGAAATTATATCGATGTTTTGACGGCGGAAGGAATGGGACAAGCGTTTCTAAATAGCTTTACCATTGCCATTCCCGCTACTGTTATTCCCATTGCCATCGCCACATTTGCGGCTTATGCGTTTTCTTGGATGGAGTTTCCGGGGCGTCAGGTGTTATTTATTGTCGTCGTGGGATTGCTGGTTGTTCCTTTACAGATGACGCTAATTCCGGTATTGCGATCCTATAATCATTTTGGATTATCGGGTTCGTTTTTAGGTGTATGGTTAGCCCATACCGGGTATGGGATGCCCTTAGGGATTTATTTACTCCGGAATTATATCGGTTCCCTACCCAAGGATTTAATCGAAGCGGCGGCGGTAGATGGGGCGTCGCATTTGACCACCTTTACACGCTTAATTGTACCGCTTTCCCTACCCGCGATCGCATCCTTTGCCGTGTTTCAATTTTTATGGGTGTGGAATGATTTATTAGTCGCCTTGGTGTATCTGGGCGGAACGCCGGATGTCGCCCCGTTAACCATGCGTTTAACCACGTTGGTGGGGTCTCGCGGTGAAGCTTGGCATTTACTGACAGCCGGGGCGTTTGTCACCATGATTATACCCCTGATTGTGTTTTTTGCCCTACAACGGTATTTTGTCCGGGGAATTTTGGCAGGTTCGGTTAAAGGGTAATGTCATTGGTTTATGTCATTGGTTTATGTCATGATCGTTACTGTCAATCGATATATGCAAAACTGACTCTATCGTATAGGAAAATGATGGGGTTAGCTATAGCTACTATAGTAGAAGCCCCGATATATCGAAAATTAGTATAAACCACTGTACATCCTGTTCAAGCGAATTTGGTTTGGGTAGATGCTTCGTTGCGGGAGAAAGGTTATGCTGAAGTTAGATTTGGCAACTAGGTATGGATTGGACTACCCCACTGCGCTCACAACAAGCGGACTTCATCCACAGGCTGAAAGCTGGTCATCTATTGCATTGTGAAGCACAAGGACAGCACAGCGAATTAACTGTTATCTCCGGCAATAAGCTAAAACAACTGCGAGACTTTTGCTGGGAAATGGCTGAAAAATATAAGCAAAATTCCCGTGTCCGTAATGTTTTTATCAATAATCTTAAAGGCAAGTTGGGAGATGACATATCTATGGATTGGGGATATCTATGTGATATAGATGATTGTGATGATTACTTGAGTGGAATTGATTAACTATTTGTGTAGTTTTATATAAACAGTAAAGTAATCTCCCTGTAACCGATCTGTAATAAACAAATTCTAAATGTTAATTAGCAAAGCTGGACACTTTATCAAGCAAGTATTAATATTTTATAATAGCATACAAGGGGGTATCTATGGCTAAACTACCAATTCAGTAACTAAAATGGCTAGTGTTGTTTTTGAAGGCGTCAATAAAAAATTTGATGATTTTATCGCGGTCAACGATTTAAACCTGACCATTGACGACGGTGAATTTCTCGTCTTTGTCGGTCCCTCTGGCTGTGGGAAAACCACCTCCTTACGGATGCTAGCGGGACTTGAAGATATCACCCAAGGCAGTATTTATATTGGCGATAAGCGAGTCAATGAGATTCCGCCCAAAGACCGGGATATTGCCATGGTTTTCCAATCTTACGCCCTGTATCCTCACATGTCCGTCTATGAAAATATGGCATTTAGCCTGGAGTTACAAGGGAAGCGGAAAGGCGAAATTAAAACCCGTGTTGAAAGTGCCGCCAAGCAATTAGGAATTGACCATTTACTGTACCGAAAACCTAAAGAACTCTCCGGAGGACAGCGCCAGCGAGTGGCGGTGGGTCGCGCTATTGTGCGTAATCCGGCTGTATTTTTAATGGATGAACCCTTATCCAATTTAGATGCGAAATTGCGGGTACAGGCGCGGGCAGAAATTAATAAATTGCATAACGAATTAGGCACTACCTTTATTTATGTTACCCATGACCAAGTGGAGGCGATGACTATGGGTAGCCGGATTGCGGTGATGAATCATGGCGTCTTGCAGCAAATTGATACCCCCCAAAAGCTGTACAATTATCCGAATAATGTCTTTGTCGCGGGTTTTATTGGCTCTCCAGCGATGAATTTTTTTGACGCTAAATTAATCAGTAA
Organism: uncultured Coleofasciculus sp.; assembly: GCA_964574085.1. Taxonomy (GTDB): domain Bacteria; phylum Cyanobacteriota; class Cyanobacteriia; order Cyanobacteriales; family Coleofasciculaceae; genus Coleofasciculus. The sequence continues at coordinate 2,854 of CAZNNK010000264.1, read as the reverse complement.
AGAGGATAATTTATATGTAAAAACCGACTCATTTGAACTCCATATACCTCCAGACAAAGCCCTATTTTATCAACATTATGCTGGGGAAGAGGTGATCTTTGGCATTCGCCCAGAAAATATCCATGATCCTGACTATATTCCCCCCGATATTCGTCCAGCTTCTGTAAAAGCTACAGTATCCGTTACGGAGATGATGGGGAATGAAATCATTGTCTATTTAACGACGCCAAGCAATCACGAATTTATCGCCAGAGTCGATCCGCGATCGCGCATGGCTGTGGGACAATCAATTAGTGTGGTGTTTGATCGGTCTCAGTTTCACCTGTTTGACAAGCACAGTCAACAAGCGATTACCTGATTCTCGGTTCCCTTGAACATTGTAGAGACTCCTAGGCGTCGTTTTATCAGGTTGGGCGAGGACAGATATCACGCGATCGCAGCTTGATTATACGGATCAATGAACCCTAATATCCCCAGCCCCAGTTGAGTAAAGGGCGACCCAACTCCACTGAAGGGATTCTAAGCAAGATCCCCGACTTCTTGGAGAAGTCGGGGATCTGTCTGTGTACCTAACTTACTACCAAAAGTGCTGTAATTGATGCCAGGGGGATACCCCTACAATGAATTCTGGATCATCCATATCACCGAAACCCTTGATCTACCGTAGGGTGGGCATTGCCCACCAGCTTATGCGTCAGTATCATTCAGGTTAAATACGTTTGCAATTTTTCGGCAAGTCGTTCAATTTGAGGTGACTGCAAAAAACTATTATGATATCCTGGAATCTCTTGAACGTCTAAACCTGCCCTAGCTAAATTGCTAAACATTTCATGGCTCAAGTTTCTTAACTCACTGGAAATAAAGAGATTAATTTTACCTGGATAAGCTTGGGGTATGTAATTATTCGTCGCTTGTCTAAACTGTTCCAGAACCTCGTTTGCTTTTAGCCGACGCGGTATGGGCGTGTCTAAACGTGAATATAATTTACTTAGAGCTTTTTTGAGATTCAATCGTATCCTCTCAATTAAACAAAATAATTTTCTTTGATATCTGATTTTCTGAAACAAATAACTTAATCCTAATTCACGCAAATTCTGATAGTGAAAATTGAACCCAACTTGCTCAATTCCCCATATCGCATCAATTAACCCTAAGAAATTTACCTGATCACCTTGATCATAAAGTTGTTGAGCAATTTCAAAGGCTAAATAAGAATCATTACAATATGCCACTAAAGAATAAGGACCTTGAGGTTGAATTTGGCGCATGTCTTCGATAAACTTCTGAGCAATATCGTTTAGCGTAAATTGAGAAAAATTTTGTGTCAAATAGTCGATAACTTCAAAAATATTAACACAATAAACGGGTTGATCTTTGGGAAAATATGAGCTAAGCTTCCAGGCATAGTTGATCGAATTAACAAAAAATAAAGGCGGTTTATTTCCGTTGGGGTTAATTGTAACAACTGAGGATTCAGGAACAATCTCTTGTTTCGTCTGTAATATCTTAGCTAACTCTTCAATCGTTGGGGCTTCAAATACTGTCGTCACCGGAAGATCTTGACCTGTCTGTTGTTGAATTTTACTAAATAGTCGTAGTCCGAGCAAAGAATGCCCGCCTAATTCAAAGAAGTTATCACGAATACCAATAGGTTTAAGATGAAAAACAGTTTCCCAGATGTTCTGGAGTTGCCGTTCTAATTCATTGCGCGGTTCAACAAACTGATGTTTGCTGCCAGCAGTATTGGGTACAGATAACGCTTCGTCAGCACTTGGACTTGGTAATAGTTGACTTGCTTCAGCTTCGGTTAACAGAGGCAACTGTTTAATCGGTTGTTCGGGATGGGTAATAATTTCCTGGAGTAATTGTTGAAAATGTCCAATCAAACGAGTAATTGTCTGATCGTTATACAGAGCCGTATTATATTCAATTGAGCATTTTAATCCTTGCGCTTTCGGCTCAACTAAAAAAACCAAATCGCAAATCGCCGCTCCTTTATTGAACCTTTTATCAGTAATTTTAAGTCCAGGTAATTCAAAATCACGCTGAGGAACATTCAGCAAAATGAAAACCACCTGAAACCAGGGATAATAACTAAGATTTCGTTTATATTTAAAGTTTGATAACACCTTCTCCGCCGGAAAATCTAGATAGGTATACCCCTCTAATGATACCTTTTTGACCTGTGCCAGGAATTCCCGGAAAGACGGATTGTTATTGATCTGAGTCCTTAACGGAATAATATTGGCAAAGCAACCAACTAAATTTTCTAAGCTGCTATAGTTGCGGCTAGCAATTGGAGAGCCTATCACAATATCGTCTTGATGACTATAACGATGAAGTAAAATTTGGAACACAGCGATTAGCACCATAAATAGGGTAGCGCCATGAGCTTGACTGAACGCCTCAATTTGATTCCTGACGTCTTGGTTAATGTGAAAATATTGAATCGTTCCTTTAAATGTTTGTATAGCAGGACGAGGATGATCTGTGGGTAAGTTTAACAAAGGTAAAACACCCGTAAGTTGATTCGTCCAATAGTTGAGGAGTGCGGTTTCAGTGTCTCGTTGTCGTTGTTGATGCCATAGGGTGAAATCACCATAATTCACCTGAATTTCTGGTAAGTCTAATTGACGTTCTTGGACAAAATGAGTATAGAATAGCGAAATTTCATTTAATAAGACGCCCAACGACCAACCATCACTGATAATGTGATGGCAAGTCATCATTAAAATAGAATCATCTGTTCGCAATTGGAATAATTTAACCCGAATCAGAGGATCGGCTTGCAGATTAAAGGCGTGGCTGGCTTCTTGATTAATTAAGGTTTGAATATGTTGTTCTTCCTCGGCTT
>CAZNNK010000263.1:0-8109 GCA_964574085.1 uncultured Coleofasciculus sp. | reverse complement strand
GCCTATTCCCTTTTTACCCAATTTTATTGTCCTAACCTCAATGCGTAGCGCTATATTGTTCAAAGAAAACCGTCGGCAATAACTCACCAACGGTTTATACAGAACATCACGGTTTCCAAAGCATCGGACGATAAACCTCCTGTTCCCCCATCAAACAAGCCACATACTCCCACACCTGCAACTCCAAACAACGGCGGTTATTCACCTTATACCCGGTATGGGGATGAGTATTCCGCGCCTGCAACTTCTCCTCCCAATGCTTCAAAAACTTCTTCAGCGCATCGGGGTACAAATACACACCCCCCCGCTCATCCGGTGGAGTAAAATCTTCAAAGACAAATATCTTAGAATTCACCAAATACGCCACCAACGAATCCACCAACAGCGCCCGAAACTCTTCCACCAAATCCGACACCAACGCCGGATGATTCTGGCGAGGAACGTGCAAATTGCCAAAATGAGTATGTAATCCCGCCGTCTGTACCAAAGAATGCATATTCTGAAACAGCAGCGTATAGCCCAAACTTAATAAACTATTCACCGGATCAGTCGGTGGACGCTTCGTGCGTTTCTCAAACACAAAGGGTTCCTTAAACAACGGTCCCAATGCCTGAAAATAGGTAGTTGCCCCATATCCCTCATATCCTAATAATACCTCCATCGATTCCGCATCCGGAACATCCAAAGCCAGCAGTGCCAAATCATCAATCGCCTTCGCCACTTTTTCCGACTTCACCCGACGATTTAAGCGCAACAGCAGAATCCGGGAATTATGCAGCTTGCCCAAAACAATTCGCTTTGCCTGCTGTCGGCTAAAATCGGGATCAAGGGAACACTGCACCTGGCGCACCAAATAGTCCACTTTCGCCATCCCTTCCGTTTGCAAGCGCCCAAAATAGCGCCCCTTCTGGGACAAATACAACACCGGAATCCGCCGCCGCAATGCCAAACTTACCGCCCCATGGGATAAATTGCAGCAGCCAAACAGGACAATATGACTCACCCGATTCACGGGGACTTTACAGCGCAACTCCTGATGGTAATAGACCAGAAACTGCTGATGCTGTACCTTTAAATAAGCGCCTTGGTCAGTAATATAAAGTGTGGTCATCGGTTCCTTCCAAAAATGGTCAGACTTGGCAATGGGAAACTTAACCGTTTTGACAATACGGCACGCCTTGGGGGGATGAGACGCTAACGGGACAGGTTTCCCCACCTCCCGCCGATACAATGTTCCTGACTCCGGGGTTGTCCCTGGTTTCACAGTTACCACAGGGGGTGGTGCTGTGACTGTCCCCTGCTGAAACTGATAGCCGAGAAACGTAAACGCCTCATCAGGGGCAAAAATTGTAGTTTTTTGCGGTTGCAGTGTCAGATAAATATCCGCCAACCACTCCGTAATTTGCTCCAAAGCACGATTAATTTGCATCCAATCCTTAGCTACGACGACAAAATCATCGCCATAGCGCACCAAGTTAATTCCCTGACTCAAACAATGGCGGTCAAATTCGGTTAAATACAAATTTGCCAACGCCCCCGATAATATCGCCCCCTGCAAGACTCCTTTACTGGGAAATAAGCGCTGCTTGCCGATCACAATTCCAGCTTTTAGCTGTGCCTCAATTAATTGCAGTAAAATCGGTTCTAAGGGCAACTGTTCTAAATCGGTCAGTAACAGGGCATGGCAGAGATGATCAAAAAATTGTGTAATATCTGCCTTCAACACCCAAGCGGGTTGAAACTGGTAATAGGAGAACAGATGCTGCACCGCCATCTGAATTCCTCGCCCTGGACGATAGGCGTAACTGCAATCGAGAAATGTATCTTCTAGAGGTAGATATATTTCATCCAACAGCCAACGCTGAACAATTCTGTCCCGCACCACGGGGATGCCAATTAACCGTTTACCTCCCTTGGCTTTGGGTAAGTAAAACCCCTTAGCCGGATAAGGGCGATAGCATTCTTGTTGCAATTGATGCTGCAACAGAGACAGTTGTTCATTCACTACCCCAGCAAATAAATCGGTGGTAATACCATCAATTCCCGCACGGCGACTCCCTCGGCGCACTTGTCGCCAAGCCACCTGCAAATCTTCTCGCGTAAAATTCATTGGTGAAAAGCTAAAAGTCAAAAGTATGCCCTCGAACGAAGTGAAGGGTCAAAAGTTAAAAGTAAAAGACCCTCTCCTTACTTTGTTCTCTGTTTCCTTTTTACTGGGAGAGTATATGAGTTCGAGTTTGAGTTATTGGCTGTTGTATATGAGTTCGGATATGACTTTTCGGCAAGGACTACGGTTCGGTCACTCAGGGTCACTTGACAGGGGAGCGGGGTTTAGGGTAGTTTATGGGAATCTATAATTGTTCCTGAACCCCCCAGATTTGCCTATCTCTAAGCCTTGCCTAGTAAGGGTTTCAAATCGATAGGGTTTCATACAACTTCCCCTTCACAGGGACGGAAACCTGAACGACAAATTTTGCAAGGCAGTAAAAATTAATCCGCGTTTCATACAACTTCCCCTTCACGAGGACGGAAACAGTGAGGTGGGCAATGCCCACCTACTCAAGGTTGTGCCAGGGGATTCTGTTAGGTTTGCACAAGACATTCAAGCGATGAACCCCTTCGCCAACCAATTCAGGAAGAAAATAGGACAATTTGCCAAAGTCATATATAAAGTCATATACAACACCCCGCTACTCAAATACAAACTCAAATACCCCCCAGCAACAATAAAAGCGTGGAGAAAACAAACCTCCCAACACTCACGTTTATCACAGTTGGGGAATCATGCATACTTTATATGTCACCGAACCTGGGTCACACCTAAGCGTTCACAACCAACAGTTAATCGTCTTTAACGCTGATGGCGTCGGCTATCTCATCCACCTAAATCAGACTGACAACATCATTCTCGTAGGCTATAGCCAAGAATCCGATGCAGCCCTCTCTATCATCCACTCCCGTGGAATTCCGCTTCTGTTACTTCAGTTAAACGGAACCTATTTAACACGCTTGGAAACCGAATCCCGGCGTCGGATTAAATACCTCCCTCAACAACGTCAATGTGCGCGAAATCCAGAATTTACCCGAACCATGGCGGAAACAATTGTCCGTACTAACCTGCATCATCAGCATCGCTTACTTCAAACCTTAAACCCAACCCAATCCCAGAAAACAATCCAAACAGCCAGTGACGTGATCGCACGGTTAATCGATAATTTACCCATGGTAGACTCCGTGAGGACTCTGCGGCGTTATCAGAACATCGCCACCCACCTTTACACCCAAGCCTTAACCCACCGAATCTGTCCTTTCCATCAACCTACCCCACGTCCCACCCCAAACACAACCCATCACTGTCCTATCCATTCTTTCCCCCAAACCACCACAACCCGGAAACCTCTAACCACTCACCCAATCAACCGTTTATTGCGTTTAGGTCATATCCTATTAAATCAGCATATCTACGCCCTCTTACAAAGCCTCGGATTGCACTCCCATCTCGGAAACCTGCACATTCACCATGACCATCATCCCGCATTAGTCGCAGATTTCATGGCAGAATTTCGCGTCATCCTTGTCGATACGTTGGTCGTGAAATTACTGGAATTGCAGTTATTTACCGACGCTGACTTTACCCCAGCCAACTCCCGAGGCGGGATGTATCTTACCCCCCAAGCCATTCAGAAATTTATCACCTATTGGCAAAAGCAGTTGCACGATGACACTCCCTCTTGTCATGACAGTATGGAAACCTATCAGCAACGCTTAGAATCACAAATCCGCCAGTATATTTCCTGCTTGCTAGGTGATTGCGACACTTACCTCCCATTTGTATGACCTTTTATCTGATTTGCTACGACATTGTGCAAGACTCTCGCCGGACAAAAATTGCTCATTTACTGGAAGGGTATGGAATGCGAGTGCAAAAATCTGTGTTCGAGTGTGTCCTCGATGACCAGCAATACCAAAATCTGCAAAAAAAGCTGCTGAAACATCTGAATAAAACAGAAGACCAACTGCGATTTTATCCCCTCGGCGTTCGCACCCGTAAGAAGGTTGTTGTCTTAGGAGTACAGCCAGACCGAATGGTCGATGATGCCGCATTTATTGTCTAGGAAAACAACGTAAGCGGAAAGCCCCTTCACCCCCAACCCCTCTTCCACGCGGGGGAGAGGGGAACAAGAAGGAGATGAGGGTAAAACGCTTCTCTCAGTGAGCAGAATGTGACTCATAATTTCTGAGCAAATAAACATGACAACCTATCAACAAGCCTTGGATGATTTCGGCATTATTCCATTACTTCAGAAACTCATTCTGATGACTCCAGTTCACCTAGAATCGGAAGAACGAGAAAGCCTAGCCGCCTTACTCATTACCCAGTTAACCGCCAGTCTCACTCATCAATCAATTGCCGATTATCTCAACGCCATTGAACAGGGAAACCAAGACATGATTGCTGACCGAATTATCCAGGAACTCCAAGCCACTCCAGTCACTCTGTCCGCGCCTACGTCTCTCCCCAAGGAATCCAGCGCTAGCTTTGAAATTGGCGATCGCGTTCAGTGGAAACCCCTTTTCAATTCTACCCGTGATTGGGGCATAATTATCGGTCGTTTCTATACCTATGGACGACATCGGTTGCAGTGGAGTTGGCAATATGTGGTTGGGTTAGATGAAGAGTCTCCCAGTTCAGCTTGGACAGTAGCAGACACGGCTTGGGAGGAAGATTTGCAACGCCTAAACGGGTAAAACAGCAAAAGACAAATTGATTTTTTTTAGTTCACAACCATTCTTATGACTCCCCGTCCATTGACTCAACGCGAACGAGACTTAATTGAATTTTACACCTACTGTGAATTAGGCATGACACCCAAACAATTTTATGCCAAATGGCAAGTCACCTATGAAATAATCGCCGTCCTTTGTTTCCGTTCCCTATCTACCGTTAACGCCTGGTTTTCTCGCGGTCGCTACTATCGCCGTCCCACACCAAACGACCTGCGAAATCTGGCGCTGATGGATTTTATCCTAGAGCATTTTGAGGAGATTCCGGAAGACCTTTTGAATTTACTCTGTCCTCCCTCTGGCAATAATCAATAGTCATTAGTCATTGGTCAGGGGTCATGGATGGCGGGTTAAACCCATCAGCACCTTTGACCAATGACAGGCAAATTCATAGCATAAAACCTAGCAAAAGTCCAGGTTTTATTAACTGTTTTGTCCCGACAATCTGCCATTAGGTTAAATAGCCAGAAACATCCCTTTCATCTGTTTTAAACGACCTATGAAACATCGTGATTGGTTGCGCCTTCGCTTCGAGGGTGAAAAAATTTGTGCAATTCTCCGGCAAAAAGGTTATTCCTGTCAAAAACAAGCCCGTCGCTTGTCTTGGTGGGTGAGTAAATCAGGTAGCTATTCCTATAGTCTCACCTATTTACCAGCCCCCCGCAATGAGTGGAGTTTACTCCCTCATGATACCCATCCAGCCAGGGCAAAACTGATGGCAATTGTGCAAGAGGCTTTGTCGGGTTTGAAAACGACTGAAGTTGCCGAGATGACTTATCCTCAATCTGAACCCGTTGCGGATACACTTGACGCCAACAAGGGATTAAAAGATGACTCTCACCTTTGGACAATTGTTCAGTTTTTGCCCAATGCCAAACATTCTACAATCGCCCGTTTTGTTAATCGCCAAGATGCCCAGGATCACCTGCGATTTTTGCAGCGGTATGTGCCAACTGGAACATTTGAAATTGTTTTCGAGGGATAGATTAGTGTTAATGTGATAGAAAAATTGTCAAGTTAAGCTGTTCGGCATTTAAACCTTAATGTTAAGAATAGCGAAACCCTTGATCTACCCTAGGGTGGGCATTGCCCACCAGCCTGAATTCCCTGCCATTCTCTCTAGTATCATGTCCGCCTAAACAGTCATTATCCCCTTTTGCCTTGCAACCTTCCTCCTTCCCTTGGAGCCTTCTGCCTTCTGCCCTCTGCCTTGTCTCAACCGAAGCGTGTAAGTATTCCACCGGACATGATATAACATTCTGGTTGGCAAAAGTTCCCTCGCAGGACAATGAGTTTAAATACCGAACCGCTTATCTTTCTTTTGCCTTTTAACTTTTGACTTTGGACGTTTTCATCCGCGCCCGTTTTGCATAGGTTTTCACCGTTTGATAGGGCATTTCTAAGTCTTGGGCGATCGCACTCAAGGATTCCCCTGCCTCTTGTCGTGCTAAAATCGTTGCCTGGGTCTGGCTGACGTTAATTGCCCGTTCTCCCCCGGTGCGTTTTTGAGACTGCATCAGGATTTCGGTTAACTCGTCAATTCGCTGGGCTAATGACCGTTGCACCAACAGGGTTTCCAGGGAATTGGGTTGGCATATCCACCCTGGACGAGTTTGTCCTAAGCCAAAGGTGGTTTTATGACCCGTTCCGCAGTAGGGCGCGAGTTGACCGAGGGCAGTAAAGAGGCGGTGAAAGGCTCTAATTTTCCTGGCTTCCGGGGTTAAGCTGTACTCAATTGCGCCTAAAAATCCGGTGACTTTCCCCTGCTTCCCAGCGGCGACTTTCACGGTTTCCAGGTGATGGCGATTAATCAGAACGGATTCCTCTACCCAGTTGAGAAAGGCTGCATTGTCAACGGGGATTCCGGAAAACTGCATCCAGCGACGCAGGTAACTCTGAAACACATTAAAGGGTAAGGGTAAGGGGAAATGATGACCCTTGCGGCGAAAACTGGTTGGGGAGACAAAGCTGAGGGTGAGGGTTTTGGTGAGTTGGGCTTGGTAGAGTTGGCTGTAGGTGGTTGGTGGTAGGAAAAAGGAGACGGATTCAATCTGTAAGGGGGCATAGCGTAGTTTAATGGTTGGCGGTAATTGTGCCAACCACTGATCTAACCACTGAACTAGGGGACGGGAAAAGACAGTGAGATACCAGCGATAGGGGTGATGGGGTAAGAGTTGCAGGTTTTGACCTTTGGTGTTCATTTTCCCTTCTAATCCGGAGAGTGTGAAGGATTTTTGGGTGGGGTCATCATGAAGGGTGGCGGAGAGTTTGGGGTTAACGGTACGCACCTTCTCTAAAAACCAGGCGTGGAGAGTTTTGGTGTAGTGGGGGAACAGGGTGGCTGATTTTTGAGGGAGGAGTTCAAAGACGACGCCGACGAGTTCGCTGGAGGTGAGGGATGTCATATTGTATTATCCTAACCTTAATGCGTAGTGCTATAGCAACCGCCATAGCGGTTAGGACACATCATTTATGTTCCAGACCAAACATGGACGGTCTCTACAATGGTGCCGAAAGTCCTAATCGATGTGTCTACTGCTATATATGTGCCAAGATACCAGACTGGAGAAAACCGCGATCGCATGATTCATTTCATGATTCCTGGTGATGACTCCAATCAACGATAGGACAAGGAGTTGAGGGGACAAACCCGATATATTATCACCATAGGCGCGAAGATGAGCGATCGCGGATAACCTACTCATATTATGTCCGGTTGAATACTCACATTTAGGTGGAGACAAGGTAGAAGGCTCTAAGGCTCCAAGGCTCCAAGGCAGAAGGGAAGGAGCAAGGTGGCAAGGAAATAGGAGATTACGGTTATTTCGGCGGACATGATATCATTCCCAGGAAGCGCGATCGCATCTGGGTAATTTTTCCGGCTTGACAGTGGAGCTGTGTTTAGGGTAGTTTATGAAAATCTAGAATTGTTCCACTCACAATCGAACCTGGATAATAAAATAATTTGAGTTAAGTTTCCTACTCATTCATCCCTTCGTTGTCCTTTGAATATGGGGGGGTCAGAGAATCGCTGAAATGCTTATGTTTTCGTAGACCCCCTCGGATGGCTCTCTGGGTAAGGGTTTCAGCCTCGGAAGTCAGGGAGTTATTGAGAAGAAGTTTCAATTAGGCGGAGTGATTTTAGACCCCCTCAGTTTTGCCTATCTCAAAGCCTTTCCTGGTAAGGGTTTCAATTTGATAGGGTTTCATACAACTTCCCCTTCACGGGGACGGAAACCCGTTTTGTCCACCGCTAAGATCGGTGTAAATGGAGAAAGTTTCATACAACTTCCCCTTCACGGGGACGGAAACACTGTGCTTGGT
>CAZNNK010000262.1:0-8109 GCA_964574085.1 uncultured Coleofasciculus sp. | reverse complement strand
GTTTATGAGACCCGAAGCCTGTATCACCGACGACTAAAAAGGAGAACTCTGGATGATCAGGTCTGTCATCGTCTAATACCAACCGAGTTTGATCAATATCCCGTTCAAGAATCAATGGATCTTGCCAGCGAACTCGTTGTTTCATTTGCTGGATTTTCTCGGCAATCGAGGGATCGGACACAAGTTGCATGATGGTTCACGGTCAAAGGGTTGCGTTTTGAGAGTATCGTCCGATATCTAGAATTATCATCTATCCTAATGTGGGGATCTCAGCAAATGACGCGCTAAGTAGTCGGACTTTCATTAAAGTTAACGGTTGAGATTAGGAAGGAACAGGCAACAGGCAACAGTAAGAGTTTGAGGCTGGTTAACATTGCTTAATACAGGGTACAGCATTTATATCCAGGTACTTAGCGAGGAAAACACTTGCGGAGCATGATTTGACCGACCAAACCATTTTCCTTTGGGGAGGCGAAATGAACAACCTCAATCACCGTGAAGCAAGGTCCGATATCGTGCAGCGTCCCTTCAGCAAACGAGATCAACTCGCCGCAGCAGGGTAGACGAGATAATTCCACCCGTTCTCCGTTTAAGTCTTCCAACTCCGGTGAATAGTCCTTATGGGATGTTCTAGGGGCGTTCTCGAACATCATTTGTACTTTAACCAGTTCCATGGATACCACACTCCTGATTCAACGCCTATATAGATTACTGGAGTTTTGACCAAATCCCAAACCCCAACCCACCCCATCTAAATTTTCCCAGGAATTGTCCTCTAGGCGAGGATGCAGCCTTCAAATTAGGTGTGTTATCGCAGTCGCCAAGGCGATTAGGACACAGCAAAATGCGCCAAACCTTGACCAGTCAATCTTTTCCCTACAATTTCCACTTCCAAAATTTAGACTGCCACGATGAAAGTTGTCCTATTTTTTGTATCAATTTGTCTAAATTTCTATAAATCCGTTGTCAAGAATCCGGCTAAAGCAAAAACAAGAAATAGAGGATAAGATAGAAAAATGGTAACCGCAGGCGATCGCACTGCGTTTGTAGTAAGCGCTTGAGGCTTGGTGCCGACTACGAACCCATCTTATTTCAGTGCTATTCGACTTAAACTATCGGTCAAGAAATTGAGTTTTTGGCTGGCGTCGGGGCTGGCTGAAAAAGACAAAGAAGACATCAATTAAAACGGGTTCAAAGCCTTTATAGTAAGCTTTAGGTTTCGGAAATTTATTTTATTATACTGATAAAAACCTTAATTACCGTGGGACACAGGGGAAATAATACCAAATCCTGTTGGGTAACGCTGACGCTCTACCCAACCTACTTGAACTTATACCCCATCCGGGTTAGCTACACCCGTTATAACCCAGTCCGCGCAGGCGGACTTTGTTTGTGTAGCTGCGATTTCAATCGCCATGGCTGTCATGGGGTTCTGTCATCTGTTCCTGACATGCTCTTTGGAACATAACGTCCCTCAGCGCCCAGACCAAGGAATCTCAGACTTATCGGCTAAGAGACTCGCCACAGCCGCCGCGCCATACCGATTAAGATGACTCGGATCAGCAAAATACTGATTCTGATTTTTCCATTGCTCTCCTAAATCAACAAAAACAAACTCATTTCGAGCCGCCTTCTGCTGCATTCGCTTGCGGAATTGCCGTTCACGAGTTAAACGCACCGAATCTAAATAATCGTTGCTCACGGGCAAATTCACAATCACCAAAGGAATCTGCTGCTGGGCTAAAAACGCCTGAATCGAATTCAACGCCACCGCCTGCGGACCAGCAAAGCTAAACGGTTGATAATCCGCATCATAACGCCCCGCCACACGCGGATTTTGCTGATAGTACGTTTTCGGGTCAAATTTACTATCCATTGGCAAAAAGCCATTGGCATCCATCGCTACGGCACTGTACCCTGTAGTATTGCGTGCCAATGCTAGTCGTTGGGGTTGGCTTCCCCCTAACTGAGTTAAGAGTAACCGCGTCTCTGGCGTGGGAACAGGATTGCTACTGGTTTCAAAGGAAACGCGGGTTAATCGCCAGCGTTGGGCCGTATCATTGGCAGGTATCGTATTACTCGGTTGTGTCGATTTATCCGAGTCAGGATTCTGGGTAATTGATGCCGGAATCTCTTCACAATTCTCTGGGGTTTTGGTCGTTGGTTCCGGTAGTTTAGGGCGATTCCCTGCCATGACCTGTTGATATCCCGCCGATGTTGCCAGACTGTTATAGGTTTTATCCGTTCGCCCACTATTAAACGCCCGCACGCCATCTGCCCAAATCACCAAGCGCGGGAGTTGTTCTGGTGTTAAAAGTTGCCGCAGTTGAAAATCAACCACTTGAGCCGTCGCCCCATTCACGCCAAAGTTGAAAATTTTTAACCCCCCTTTACCGTAACGCGCCAGAACTTGTTGCAGTTGTTGGGGATCAACACCAACTAATGCCCGTGAACTGCCCACAATCAGGACATCTGGCGGACCAACGGCGGCGACGTAAGACAGATACAGCAGGAGTTGTTCTTCAAAGATGGGGTTATTAAAGCTGGCAAAGGGTAGAGGAGACGTTTTGGTCGTCGCTTTTTGTTGGGCAACATCTAAGTTTTTCAGATATTCTGCCACCTTTTTCTGAGCAAATGCCCGTTTCGGACTATCCGGTGGCACCGACTGCATCGCCTCAATCGCTTGAATCCAGCCTAAGACAACCAAATCCCAATCTTGGGGCGATTGGGCAGATTGGGCAAGATTCGCCGCCCCCATCGCTTTGTCAATCGCTTTGGTAAAGGGATCAACTTGGGGCGGACAGGATGGGGAATTTTCCACCGCGAGAATAGATTCAGCCGGGGAGTCAGCTTGGGATGGGGAATGCTGACTTTCAGCCGTATCGGGGGGTGAATTCAAAGAACAGCCAGTTACCCCCACCAATAAGGCGGCAAGGGCGGTATAGGGACGTTTCCAGTAAAAATTAGCCATAAGGCGATCGCACTCTAATTTTAAACCTTGTGCTGAGAACAATATTCAGCAGGAATTTATAGCCAGATAGGTTTATCCTTTCTTCATTATGCTCAAAATCGGGATCGCAATGGATCAAACTTTCTCAATGTATCCACCTGTCCAGATTTTCTCCCTGTCCCCCTGCACACGGGCGGGTTTAATTCCATCGGGGTGAGGTCAGAAACGATAGTCGTGAAACTCGCCCCTACACAAACTCAAAACTTCACCTCTCCCTCCCCAAGAGAACTACGGCAAAAATCGATCTAACGCCGTCTTCAATTGTTCAATTTCCGCCTCCATGTTACCTTCCTCAGCCGCCCGACCAATACATTCACTTAAATGCTCATCTAGAATAATCCGGGCAACTCGATTTAATGCGCCTCGCACGGCGGCAACTTGCACCAACACATCGGGACAAGGGCGACTTTCCTGTACCATCGTCTTAATCCCTCGGATATGTCCCTCAATTCGAGAAAGCCGATTGACAATTCGCCGCAGAGACTCTTCATCGTGAACATGGGCATGGGTTGATCCAGCATGATCATGATCATGCTCTCCATGGCTGGGGTGGAAGGATTGATTTAGGGAATCTGGGTCTGACGCTGACCGAGTATAGGTTTCATTAATCAATGGCTTAGCTCCAGTTCGGGATTGGCAACATTCATGGATTGGTTCTTTTGTTCATCCTAATCCAGAGTCAAGATTTTTGGGAGCAAGGTTTTCTACGTCAGCTTCCTCAGATACGGCTGATCACCGAAACAGACTTGGGGGGAAAAACGTCCTGGAGCCATCAGCCAATGTTAAGCGATTGTGACAATAATTTTGATAGATGATCATAGATATATCATGACTGAACTCAAGACTAAGGCTATGCGATTGACAACGTTGTTCCCTCGATTACGCCAAATCAGCGCTTATCTGATTGCGATCGCGACAGGTGTTCTGTTGACAGTGGGGTTTTATAATGTTTCCCCTTCTCGCGCTGAACCGATCTTGACCAATGAACCCGAATCCCCAATAGTTCTCGCCCAACGCCCACCCATTACCGATATCGGCGGCAGTTTTGTGACAGCGGCGGTGAATCAAGTGGGACCGGCTGTGGTACGAATTGACACGGAACGTACAGTGACACGCCGCCTCGATCCATTTTTTGATGATCCCTTCTTCCGGCGGTTTTTCGGGGAGGATGCATTTCCTCAAATGCCCCAAGAACGCCGTCTGCGGGGTCAAGGATCTGGGTTTATTATTGACCCCACTGGTGTAGTTGTCACCAATGCCCATGTGGTGGATCGGGCAGATAAGGTAACGGTGATTCTCAAAGATGGACGCCAGTTTGAAGGCAATGTGCAAGGTGTCGATGAAATCACAGATTTAGCGGTGGTCAAAATTGATGGCAACAATTTGCCAGTTGTCACATTGGGAGACTCGACTAATGTACAAGTTGGGGATTGGGCGATCGCGGTGGGTAATCCCTTGGGGTTAGACAATACCGTGACGCTAGGAATTATCAGTACCCTCCAGCGATCCAGTGCAGAAGCCGGAATTCCCGAAAAACGACTTGATTTCATTCAAACCGATGCGGCGATTAACCCCGGTAACTCTGGTGGTCCACTCTTAAACCAACAGGGACAAGTCATTGGCATTAATACCGCCATTCGTCCGGATGCGATGGGGATTGGGTTTGCCATTCCCATTAATAAAGCTAAAGAAATTACCGCCAAGCTGATGCGGGGTGAAAAAGTTGTCCATCCATTTATTGGTATTCGCATGACTACCCTAACCCCGCAACTGGCGCAAGAAAACAATCGCGATCCCAATTCCTCATTTATGGTGCCGGAGGTAAATGGGGTTTTAGTGGTGCAAGTTGTACCCGATTCACCAGCAGCAGCAGGAGGTATGCGTCGTGGGGATGTTGTCACGGCGATTAATGGACAATCGGTGACGAGTGCAGAACAGTTACAACGTTTAGTTGAGAATAGTGGTGTGAATCAAGTTCTCCAAATCAAAGTGGTGCGGGGGAATCAGACGAAAACGTTATCAGTCCGCACCAGCGAAATGCGAGAAACGACTTAGTGTAGTGGGGTAGGGGTGCAGGGGAAGCAGAAATAACCCATCAGTAAACTGTGGATTGTTGACTGTTAACCAACAACTGGTGGGTTATTTTAATTCTATTTTTTTGAAAAAGCTGGCAGGTATTGAATGTTTTTGACTAGCACAAGCATTTGATTGGGGAGCATCCCATTTTGGAAAAGAGAGAAAAGTTATTCGCGACAATGACTCGCGAATAATTGCTTAACCTAAATATTTAGATATCTTCTTGCTCAGAATCAAAAGAAATATCTAGTAAGCTATTTTTCAGAGAATCAATCGTTTTTTGTAATTCGGACACTATTGTTCGTCTGGCAACAGACATCACAGAAGCGACATGGGCTTCACTTCCAGCCTTGCCTAAATGCTTATATTTACTTAGCTTGGGTGTATCACTTGTAGTTGTGAAAGTCGGTGAACTAGCCTGTAGTTTGTAGTACCAGTAAACTTTTTTGGTATTAAATAGCCAGTTGACCGTTCAAATAAGCACAACGAAGTTGTAAAATAGCAGTACAGGGGTTGAGTTAACGTTTGACTATTTATCCAATCCGTTAAAGACAGATTATCTTGAAAGAAAGCTCCGTAATAAATCCCTTGTAAGCGAGCTGTTTTATATTCTTGCCAAAAACTCGGTTCTCCTTTCTCTTCCGTCCTCAAGCGAATTTTTCCGCCATCAATGCTTATCTCTGATAATCCTTGTTTTAGATCCGGAAGCGGTAATTCAATTTGATTCACTTTCCGATGATGCGTGGAATGACCAACTTTTAGCCCCGTTAACAAATACAAATCACTCTCGGCATTTTGATAAGATTCATTGGCGCTTAAAAGAAGACAGCATTTTTCGAGCAGGGGGCTATGGCGTGTATAGGCTTCTATCCCTAAAGCATCTGCTTGTTTTTGGGTAATCTTCAGTTTCCCAAAACAGCTTTTTAAGGTTCGGCTTTTTCCGCGTCGGGTCTTGGTCTTTTGGGTGATAAAAAAAGGGCGATTTGCGGACTGACGTGTTCTAATATCTGGTTTCTGACTGTAATCTCAATGTCAGCTAATGTTTCTAAACTGTCTGTATCACTATTGTTGTACTCCCATCTCACTGGCTCGTCTCAAACAAGCTTCCAGTTCTAGGCGTTCTGCTTTGGTCATGAGTCAACCATCTGAATATCTACCTCTGTATTATGCTACCTTAAGTCGTTCAAGTCATCGAAAGCAATCCTATTTGAGTCGTGACAGGTAAAAGGCTTGAAACCCAGGTCTAGCAAAAGTCACAGCTTTTAAGTTGCCACAACCTATTTAGGATGCCTATCTTAAGAAGTTGTCAGTCTTCGCGATCGCTCTTCACTGGCAATAGACACGAGAGTGCCTCGAATCCCCACTCAATCAAGGTGGAGAGCGATTCATCCTCTTCCCCATCCCCAATTCGGTCACACAATGAGAACCAACATCATTATTTTATTTCGCGACTTACAATCGCGAAATAAAAATTTACCCTTCTCGCTTATTTGCCAAAATGGGATGCTCCCTGACGGAAGGCATTCCGGTGACCACCATTACCTACCCATTCTGCTTGACGTTCATTCGGTACATAGGCAGGTATATTGCTTGGCTGAGGAAATTGATTCAATCCACTAGATCAATGAAATCAATTGTTAGCATACATGGCGCTACAATGCTTGCAGCAGGCTGAGGAGATTTAGGACATTCTGGAACAATTTTACCGACCACAGCAACTCCTCGATTGTTATATCGTGTAATTTCATTAGTCGATCTTATGGCTTCAGAATGCCAGGGAGGATAAAGAAAGACCTCAGTGCCATCTTCCAACACCACAGCTACATGACCTTTATATCTCGGTGGTGGTTTGGGCCATCTTCTCACATCTACTTGAATGTATTGTCCAATTAGACGCACTTGTTTACCTTTATCTCTTGCTTGTAGTCTCTCATCCATTTCATCATCATCTATGGCATCGAAGGGGTCGGGAAAATGTTCCTCAATGTCAGTACGATTTAAAATAGTTGGCAATTCCGTCATATTGCTTGCTGCTGTGGTTAAAGTTAAAACACCTGTTTGATTTGGCTGGCAACCTCCTAATGCTACACTTCCTATGAATAAAACTACAGTCTCTGCTAGTAAAACAGAAGTTAGAACTTGCACTCGCATCTCATCTTCTTTCATCTGCTATTAGACTCTACTACTAAAGTTGTGGGAGTTTCACCGTGCTGACCCATATCTCGGTGTTCTTCGTGAAATGTTTGACCTTGCTTGCTGGAATCTTCTGCCGCAGACTGAGCTAAACCGTACATTTGGAATATCCAGTTAGTATTTGCTTCGTCATAGTCGCTTACAGAATAATTTTCAAGCGTTACGTTGTCTCTGCCGTTATCACTCTTCATTACAACACCTGCCCAATGGAAATTGAGCCAAAAAGTAACGCTGAACTTGCAATTCTCCAGTAGATATCCTCTCAATTGGCTGCCAAGAGAGCGGCACAGTCATACCTTTACTTTGCTCTTCCATCTGGTCTGCCCCTACCTCATGTCTTTCCCCTGATTCACTGATTGTACGTTTGGGCTGAACTCCACCCGTCTGCTGTACTACATGAGTCATTTCATGTGCCAACAAAAGCTTCCCATCGGTTGAACCGGGATTGTACTTTCCTTGGTTAAAGAAAATATCCTGCCCGTGAGTAAACGCCTGAGCGCCCAACTCCTGATTCATCTGCACCGCTTCACTGCCTGTATGCACTCGCACACCACTAAAGTCAGAGCCAAAGCGCGGCTCCATAAAGGCTCTCACTTCCTCCGATAAAGGAGAACCCCCACCCTTAGACGTATTCAAACGGCTCTCTAAATCTTCAGACGCTTCCGTTCCACCTGCTTGAAATGCCCGTTGCACTAACCCTTGTGTTTGCACCTGCTCAGATAGTCGCCTCTGTACGACAGGCGTAATCGACTGTGCCAACGACCATTTCTGAATTGGGTTATTCTCTTGTGCTAAACGCTGAACTGGAGCTGAATTGTCAGGAGGTGCTG
>CAZNNK010000261.1:0-8137 GCA_964574085.1 uncultured Coleofasciculus sp. | reverse complement strand
ACCCAGACTTGCTATCGCGCTCGGTCTGGGTTTTCAGTAGCCCTGAAGTAATCAAACAGGTTAAGCTGAACATATTAAGTTGTTCTGTTTAACCTACATGACAACCCCGTGCCTCCAGGCTGGTTTATAGACAGCCCCACAAGTGCTATGTTGTTAGCTCCATTGAAATCGGCATCCCCATGCCATCCACAATGCCCACACTTGAAAGTCTTGCCGCTACGGTAGGACTTTCCTTTTATTGGGTGAATATGTAAGCATTTATGGCATTGCTGAGAAGTATAGGCTGGGGGAACAGGAATAACCCGAACACCAGCACCTAAAGCCTTGTACTCAATGAACTGACGCAATTGGTAAAATGCCCAATTGTTCGAGCGCCGACGTTCAGTCTTGCTTCTAGGTTGCTCATTAGTTCTTTCCCTGATTCCCGTGAGATTTTCTATAGCAATCGAGGCACTTAACTCGACTGCTTTTTTGACCACTGCCTTAGAAATACCGTGATTGAGCCACTGTTGATAGCGTCTCTCCCGACCCGACAGCCGTTTCAAGATTTCCCGACATCTACGCCGAGTCGTCCTTGTGCCTTTCGGGGCTTTCTTCTGGAGAGATGTTCTGACTTGAGAAAACTTATCGCGGACTTGCTGAATACCTGCGCCGTCCCATTTTTCACCTTCTGTGGTTACAGCGATATCGCGTCGTCCAAAATCAACACCAATAACCTTATTCAAGCAAAAGCATTCTCAGCGGCGCAAGAAAACGAAAGGCTAAGTTTAGATTAGCAACGGTTTGAACAAAGGGCGACCCGCTGGAAGCAGGGGCTGGGAACCAAGTGACGGGCTACACGGGTTCCCAACACTCACTCCGCAGCAGACGAATTTGGGCTAAGGCTAAGATAGTTGGGATAATCCGACCGTAATTTGTGGCGATCGCACGCCAGCCTAAGTCGGCGAAGAAATAGCCCCATAATACGGGTCCAACGAAGGCAAATAAGGTGCGAGTTGCCCCATAACGTGCTGCATTCGCTGCCATTCCCTGCTTCGCGGTTTGCAGCATCAGGTAATTCTGAAACTGAGTCGCCGCTGCTGCACCTCCCTTAACCGCTGCTTGTTTTGCCACTTGATACCGGGCAAAATGGATGGCAAACTGACGCGCCACCTGTTTGAGAATAATTGGCTTGACAATCGAAGACACGGCTAACGCCGACCCCCCCTTAATCAGCAAATCCATGGGATTGTGCTGAATATGCGCCGGTAACGGTTGGGATTGATTCGACTGGGCTAATGAGCGCTGTACCCGCACGGTAATCGATTTTTGTTCCGCTGGGGGTAATTTTTTCCAGGCGCGACTCATCAGGTTAAGAAATATTTCCGCTTCCAGATCCGTGGTGGATAGTTGTTTGGAATAAGGGATCTTCAGGTAACGGCAAACCTGAATCAGCGCTTGTCGGTACGTAAAGTCGTTCGTGCGTCCCTTAAGCACTGTCATCCCATCAGCGGCTAAAAAGCGAAACCGTTGCTCTAGAGTATCCAACCACGCCTGCCGATCTTGACTTTGAACGTCGATAGGTTCAGGGGTTTGCAGATAGTCTAGGGGATTAAACTGACGACGGAACAAAATTTGTGTCAGTTGTTGTAATTCGTCTTCCGTTGCCAGTTCTAAGGCGCTTCTGAGTTCATCCAATGGTTTTCCCTCCACAACCCCTAAGCCACTACTGTTCTCTATTCTACCTGTATACTAAGCATCAACCGGACAGGAGATTCTGTAGTGTTTGATATTGCGATTATCGGTGCAGGTATGGCAGGACTGACCTGCGCTCAACAATTGTACCAAGCGGGGTATCGAGTTGTTGTCCTAGAAAAGTCTCGTGGTGTGGGTGGGCGAGTGGCGACTCGACGGATTCACCGAACTCCTGTGGATCATGGTGTACCGTTTCTAGAGGCGAAGGGCAAGTTATCTCAGCAGCTAATTGAGACATTGTGCGATCGCGGCATTCTTCATGTCTGGATGGATAATCAAGATGAGTCTGAATGCCCATCTCCTCGGTATATCGCCCCAAATGGAATCACCGCCGTTGCCAAATATTTGGCTCAGGGTTTAGATATCCGCTTCTCCTGTCGCGTCTGTGCGATCGCGCCTACTCCTGAACAAACCTGGCAGATTACCTATCATACACCTGAGGAAACTGACAACAACTTAACCGCCGCCGCCGTGGTTATGGCGATTCCCGCCCCCCAAGCGTTACCAGTGCTGAACCCCCTAGAAAAAGAGTTGCCCTCTAATTTATTAGAGAGTCTACGGGCAGTGGAATTTAATCCCTGTTTGAGTGTCATGGCGGGTTATTCTAATCCCCAGCAACCCCCATTAACGTCAGGCTCGATCAAATGTTCACCCGATGATAATTTAGCCTGGATTGGTGTAGATAGCAGCAAACGGTCTCATTCAACTTCATTAATATGTGTGCTTCATAGTACGGCTGAGTTTGCTCAACGTTATCTAGAGGCTCCCGATTTACAACAAGCGGGTCAACAGTTACTCGCTCATGGGGCGCAATTGCTCGTTCCTTGGCTCAAGTCGTCGGATTGGTTCCAAGTTCATCGCTGGCGCTATGCCTTTCCCAGAACTCCCGCCCTTCAAGATTGTCTGGCGACAACTGCACCCTTACCCCTTGTGTGTTGTGGCGATTGGTGTGGGAATAATTTAATTGAAAGTGCCATGCAGTCTGGATTAGCCGCAGCCGTTAAGATGAATCAACAATTGCGGCAACTTTCCTTACCCGATGACGTCATTGGTTATATGCCTGCCCTTGAGCAAAGCGAAAGGTCATAAGATGTAACGAATGCACCACTTTTTCCGGGAGACTGCTTGAACTGATTCTCGGAAAAAATATCATGAAATTTTCTCTCCTGGCAAATAAATTCATTAGGCATTAATACACTGAATAAATTCTTCATCAAAGCTTTATATGCAATTGACGAAAATTATATTAAATTAATTAAGTAAGAGAGCAAACACAACTCAAGCACATAAAGCCTTCATCTAGCCGATGAACTTTATACGGCTCCAATGAATGAATTGCTCTTAAAGATCAGGTGCGCTACAACTTTATAATCCTTTCCGGCTTGGAGCCATGCATCTATAAACAGGGGTAATCTGCAAAACCGTTAAATACAGTTGATACACCTTGAGTATCACCGCAAACGCAGGTAACTTTTAGAGGGAACTACCAATGACAACCAGTGCAACTGCCATCAAATTTCTGTTTACACCCGTGGCAATCTCAGCAACAGTATTTGCAACCTTGACCCTGCCCCTCAATCTATTCGGTTCTAAGCCCGTGACGGTTCAAGTTCAAGAAGAACCGCTTTTTTTTGGCGAATTGAAAGAATTTGCCCCTCAGTATCTAGGGGTGGCAGGTTTACTGAGCGCCGGTGTAGGACTCACAAGTGTAGCCATGATGGGGTGGCGACAGTCGAATCAGAAATCGGCTGAAGTTGAACAAGAACTTGCCAAATTATCTCAGACGTTAGAGCAAAAGCAAAAACTGCTGGATAACATTAGAAGCTCACAATCTCAGTTAGATGCTTCTGGGCTACAAAACTGGTTGGATAAACAGGCAACACAATTAACCAGTACAACACTCAAGCAAGACACGCAGACGCCTGCACCCTCAAATTCTATCGAGCAAGAAGCCCCAGAAATAGAAGAAGTATCGTTACAAACTGCATTCGAGAAACAGGCATCATCTCAACCGGATTCAGCACCAGTGGATGTGATTGAGACGCAGCCGCAAGTGGAACCGCAGGTTATTAGTGAGCCATCGATTACCTCCGCTCAAGTGAACTCGATGCAAGCACTCGCGGCATCCTTAGCATCGTCTCAAGCTGTCTTCGGTAATACCTCAGCCCAAGATTCACAACCCTCATCGCCAACAACCGCAGAAGTCGAGAAAATTGACCATCAACTCGAACAAATGATGGCACAGATTATCTCCATGCGGCAGGCGCTACAGTCAAATAAGAACGCTGTTAACCGTATAGTTGAAGAGGATGACGAACGGCATCACGGTTTAAAGTTAGTCAGTTAGGAACAAAGGATGTAGATAAGCTGTTCGGCATTTAAACCTTCATATCAATAATGGCTCTCATCCTTGCCGTAGTGCGAGCATCTTGCTCGCTACATTGAGCATCTTGCTCGCTACCCATTCCCAACTTAAATGCATGACAGCTTACCTAATTTAAGGATTACAATTACGGAACAGAAACCGTAGGGGCGCACAGACGTGCGCCCGATTTAATGGTAAAACTGTTTGGCAAAAGCTAACGCCTCGTCGCGAGTTGCAACCTTGCCTTCAATCCTGGCAATTTGAATCTCTGTGAGTAACTGTCCAATTTGAGGACTGGGTGGTAACTGCAACTGTTGCATCAAATCATGACCTGTTACCAATGGAGTCGGATGAGTTACTTGATCCTCTGGGTTTAGATAACGATGAATTAAGGGAGCGATTGACTCAACCGATACCCCTTCGGCAATAGCTAAAACGGCTAAAGCGGGAAAAACTGAGCCGACATTTTGAAAGAAAAAATATTGATCTCTTAAGCTCATGGGTGAGGTGACATGAGATATAAGCTGGGGTAAGTATTGAATCATAATCAACACTGCCCGAATTTCGGCGCGGCTGTATTTTAACCGTAAAAGTTGAGCTTCTGCGGGTTCAACCTCAGAGGGTAATAGGTTCGCCAATTTTGCTAAACTTAACCACGATAAGGACTTGCCACTTACAGGGGTTTTCAGTTGGCTGGCTAATGTCTGCCATCGTTGAGCCAGTACACTCGCGGCGTTATCCGTTGCCGCGATTTGGGCGAAGTTATCAGCATTCGTATCAGGAAACCAAGGGTGAAGTAATTGATCCTGCCAAGCAGCGGTAAGCCAAGGTGTTCCTTGAGGCAATTGCAGTAGATAGTTTAATTCAACTTGTACTCGTTCGGCTGCCATGTTTGCCAGTAAGGGAGCCAATTGGCAAATTGTGGATTGAGTCATGGGTTCTATCGTAAAACCCAGTTGAGCGGCTTGGCGGTAGGCTCGTAGTAATCGTAAGGGATCATCCTGGAGATTTGCCGGGGATACCATGCGGATAATTCCAGTACAGCAATCGGCTACACCCTGCAACGGATCAATAATTTGCTGGGTCAGAGGATTATAGGCGATCGCATTAATGGTAAAATCACGTCGATACAGGTCAGTCTCCAGGCTTTCCCCTTCCTGTTGAGCGATATCAACGGTGGCGGTATCAAAAACAACTCTGGCAATCTGTCGCGCTTCATCCAGCACCACAAACCCAGCTTTGTAATGACTTGCCAGCTTGCGGGCAATTTTCACCGCGTCACGGGGAACCACAAAGTCCAAATCCAAATAGTCAGCCTGTCGTCTCAGCAAGGCATCTCGTACCGCCCCACCGATTAAGCAGGCTTGAGGCGGTAGCCACTCTAGACTGAAGGGAAACCTTTCAGGAGACAGAACAGATAAGTCAGAATTCATTGTGAGTCACGAATACTGGCGAACCAAGGACAAATAACATCAGACAAATCCCAAAAATCCATCGAAATAGTGGTCAATCTAGGGCTGGTCTAAGTTAGGCTAACAAAAAGGACTTGGAGTTTGGGCAATGTGTATTTGCGTTAACTGCCACTATGTAGACCGATGCACCACCTATAATGCGGTGGAAACCCAGCATCAGCAACCCCATCTGACGGAAACGCCAGATTTTGAGCCGATTGAACCAACCATCAATGTCAACATCCGTCCTCAAGAGGATTTTGTCGAGATGGAATGGGATGTCGTAGGATGTAACAGCTTTAAGGAAGAAATGGGCAAATGGGCAAAACTGCGTCCAGGTGAGTTGGTGCCAACTTAAGCAGTTGTATCAAAGCAACTTCGCTTTTGACATAGTGGAATCAAATTTACGGTTAAATCAATCGGGCGCAAGGCTTTGCGCCCCTACAGTATCATGCCACTACACCCCATCCCATACCTTGTCTCAACCGATAACCTGAGGGCGTAAGTCCTGTTCGAGTTGACACAATTTGCCAAAATACGTGAAAATGTGATGGGTGATAAATTTTTGTAAAGGGTTTACTGGATGTCTTTTGAGCTTTTATCACTGGAGACAATCCAGGAACTGGCACATCAGTACGGCTATTGGGTCATTTTCTCTGGCATTGCTTTGGAAAATACCGGAGTTCCTATCCCTGGCGAAACCATTACCCTAGTTGGTGGTTTCTTAGCTGGAAGTGGTGAACTCAATTATTGGTTTGTGCTGGCAAGTGCTATTACTGGAGCCGTTCTGGGTGATAATTGTGGATACTGGATTGGCAAAATAGGGGGTTGGTCATTCTTATTGCGATTAGGACGTTTCTTTCGCATTCCAGAACCCCAGCTTGTAGAAGTCAAACGGCAGTTTAGTGAAAATGCCGCTAGAGCCGTGTTTTTTGGGCGATTTGTGGCACTCCTACGCATCTTTGCTGGACCGATGGCAGGAATTGCAGAAATGCCCTACTCTCAATTTTTCTTGTGTAACCTTGCAGGGGCTGCTGTGTGGGCATCGGTAATGGTCAGTTTATCCTTCTTTGTGGGACGGATTATTCCCCTAGAAACATTAGTGTCTTGGATGGCAAAGTTTGGTATCGCAGTATTACTGTTAGTGATTGCTTGGATAGGGGTTTCCATTTGGTTGGAGTCCCGTAAAATCAAAGATGTATAAATTGATCAGCCATCAGAGTAACGATTACTGATTCCGCAACCGAAATCGTTGCGGCAACTGCACAGTCGGCTCAAACGCCTTAATCCGAGTGTATTGGGGTAAGGTTGGTAAACGATAACCTGCCTCGAACCCCACCACTCTAAGCAAGTTTGTATTTAATCGTTTGTTGGTCTAGGTATTGACGTACTCCCTCACTCATCTGTAGCAGGTTGGGTTCAACCTTTTTGCTCAGAAAATCCTCAACCGCTGCTGCAACCTTGTTTCTTAGTAACGGGGGGACTCCCTGAATCCGTTTGGGAGCAATCCTTATTTCGCCACGACTCTCAATCAACGTCTGACCATGATCATTCAAAAAGCGATTCTTGCCAGCGCAGTGGACGGCTTCGGTAAAGGCGTGGGTCTTGATACTCCATACCAGAGTATAATCTGACTCATTCCAGGTGTTATATTCTGTCCACTTGAGCATATCTTTGCTCAACAGTGTTCTAACCGGGGCTGGAATCTCACCACCACCATGCCACTCGTTGACGGTGTGAATACATGCATTGTCTTGATCACGAGACTTCACCTGGATGTTCCGAACATTAGTCATATAGGGGATTAACTCCATTAACCTATCACGGTAAGTCGCAAAAACAATGGAGCGAGAAAAGGGGATTTGGATATCGCTAGAGATAATCATATATAGCTTGGTGGGTTCATTCTGCATAGATTGTAAGATTAAGTGCCTCAAGCTCACCTCTCCTATAGGACTTATTTTCAGGCGTCAGTTCAAAACCATTCCTGGGGTAATCGCGCAACTAACGTGAGGATGAAACTCAATATGATTTAGCCAAATGTTAAAATTTAGGGTTGGCTACCACCCATCCTATTATTAAGCCTTCATGAGGACTTCATGAAGCTTGGATGAAGCTTGTGTGAAATCCTGTATAACTCTTGACACTCCAGTGCCAAAATTTGTAGTCGTTAGGAGAGGAGGTTTGATTGTTCCTCGCATCACAACCCAGTCGCCAGTCACAATGAGAGTGGAGAGACAGGCATAAGTCTTATCAGACCTAGGAACACAAACCATTGCTCAATCGAACGAATCTACCCTGGTGAGTTATTATGCTTTTGGTTTTATTGATAACCTTAACAATCACCTTCGCCGCAGTTTGTGTGGTTGTTAACACGACAGAAGAAATTGTCCAGCTTGCCGCCGTGTTTACCGCTATGATTTGCCTGTTGGTTAGCCTCCTTCTTGCACCTGTGTGGCTTAAGGTGTTAATTGTGCTAGCACCAATGGTGATCAAAAAACTCGCGATCGCGGGTATCAGCTTTACACACTGATATAGCAAAAGGCAGAGGGCTCCAGGGCAGAAGGCTCCAAGGGAAAAGATTGAC
>CAZNNK010000260.1:0-8146 GCA_964574085.1 uncultured Coleofasciculus sp. | reverse complement strand
GTAAATGGCAAACCACACAGACGAATCGCCGCCATAAATTGCGGTTTCACTTCAGTCTGATACGCCTGAATAACCGATATATCTCTCTCTTGATTCCCTAATAAATACTTGACCACATCCTCCGGCTTCATTCCTTGCAAATTATGCATCAATTGGTTGCGGATATCATCATCATGTTCTCCCGCTTCGTTCTTCTGAATACATGACCAGTGCAATACCTTCCACGGCTGGAAATCTGACCGGAGATGACATAGCCATTTGAGCATAAATTCATTTTTGCCGATTTGGTTGGGTTGACGCTTGAATCGACTGTCATCAATGGTAAACTGTAATTGCTTTAATGTCTCTAGCTTCAGCGTCTTAATCGTTTTATTCACTTCTTCCTTACTCGAACCCGATACAGACCAATAATGCTTCAAATCATCCGTAGAAACAAACTGTAACCCTCTCCTTAGCCATTGAATTAAATCCTCCGCCGGAAAACGTTGCTGAGTTCCATTAATCGATAACGAAACTGAACGTCCCTGAATTTCCGTCATAATCGCACACCGCAAAAACGTCTCTTGCGCCGCCGCCAATAGCGCAATTCCAGGCAGATAATTCTCTTGCTCAAATAATCGTTCAATCAAGGCAATCCCATCAACAATTCGCGCCGTCGCTGCTTTAAGGTCAAATTCACTTGACTTATCCGCCAGGGAACGATTCAGATTGAAAAAATCCACCAGTTTTTCCAACTCAGCTACCACCGACGCCTCTAAACTTCCCTTAAGTTCTGCTAATTCTAACAAGTGTAACGCCGCACCAGGAGTTCCGGATTGAATTAATCCCTTCGCCTGTTGTACCTGAATTCCCCGCAGATATTGGGAATTGCTAATAATATTCGCTGGACGTTCTAGGTGATATTCATTACTGACTAAAAATTGTACCCGCTTGCCAAATCGGGCGAGACTCATAAACTGAACCGCTGAAGAAATGGCTGGAGTGCTGGCTTGATGACTAACATAAACGGTTTGACTCGTCGCCGGATTAGGGTTGGCGGTAAAGGGGAGAGAATCTAATTCCTTTCGGACTAAATCGAGAACATAATCCCATTCATCTAATCCTGGATCATTAGAGTTTGGCGCTAGGTCAATCCATTCACAGGGAGTTTGGGGAAACTTATCCTCCTGCTGAAAATATCGGGCTAAAATGGGCTGTAATGGATGGGTATCTTGCCAATAGGGACAGGTGAATTGGTGCTGGGTTTGGTAATCGGAGAAAATCTGGGATTGATCGGTTAACAGGACGATAATTTGATCTAACTGATCGGTTTCTGCTTTTAATCGGTTTACAAATGTATCCAACAGCGGAAAATTTAAATACGACCAAATCTGTTCCTGTATCTGGGGGGAATGATACTGATAAACCGTTCCCAATACCCTGGGTTCAATCCGATAAGGTTGAGTGACATGGTTATCGATTTGCTTAAGTTCAAATTTAATATCGTGGAATTCGCCCAGAATGTCATCCTTATACCAATTAGTCCACATCTTATCACTGCGCTGCTTTTCCCTTCGTCCCTTTTTCTTACTAATTTTGTCACTGTCTAATTGCACATCACTACTGCCAATGGTTACAATCCAAATTGCCATTATTCCTTTCCTCCCCACAATAATTCAAATCCGTCTGGCTTTTGCTGAAGAAACGCGACAAACTGCTTACATTCCGGTGAGTCATCCGGAAACAGGGTTAATATCTCAATAAACCGATTCGTTGACTTGCTTGTCCATTTTCCCTCTTTTTTAGTAAACAGTCGTTTCGGTGGATACATTCGATGCCACAAGCGACCAATTTGACCCAGTTCTCCGGTTACCGATGTCCGTTTAATACTTTTGTCAGTTTCGCCGCGACGAATGCCTTCTTGATAGCGTTTATGTAACCAATCAATCGCCACACATTCATCCCGATTATTTGCCAATCGTCCCCAGACTTGGACGCGAGAGGGATGCCAGGATTCGCGCCAATTGGCAGGATGATTGGGATTGGGGATTTTTCCTTGTAATTTCATCCAGGTTTTCGCTGTGTCTAAGACAGAATTAATAAACTTGCCGATTGTTTTAGGACTCCGGACGCGAAAGGCATTTTTTTGGTCAATTTTTCCCGCCCATTGCCAATGACAACCAATTAACTTTTCATACTCATCATCATCATAAAATAAGCGATGATCCGCCCGTCGCCAAGACTTGCCAAATCCGCCAAACACCATAGCAAACCAGATTAAATCGGTGACGAGGTTTTGTAAGGCGGCGTGTTGATCATCGGGGAGGGGGCGAGTTAATGACCAAATAATATCTCCTTCTACATTATAGGTGGGCTGTTCATACCCATTTCGACCAAACGTCCCTAACCGTAACTCCTCCGTTTGAAACCCTAGCTTTAAGAGTCCCACGCTTCCATTTCCTTCCACGCCACCAAACAATTGTTCCACCAACGCTTCCGCTGTTTTGGCATTGGTTAAGCCGCCAAATAAGCGTAACGCATGACCCCGTAAACTGGCGCGAAAGATATTCGGACGAAATTCTCCCGTCCCATCAATTAACTTAGCCGCTTGTCCTTGTCCCTTGACCCGAACCTGATATAAAATTGAACGAGAATCCGTCTCAACCTGCCCATATCCGGCACTGACTCGGGTTCCTAAACCCGTCGCGATCGCGTCGTGCCAAATCTGCCAAATTTCTTGCCATTGTTCGGTCGATAAAGGTTTACGACTAGATATACCAAATCGTAAGGTGGGTTGCACCAGCGAGACTAACGCATAAGCACTTTCTCCACTTAATTGATTTTTCCCTCTTGTCTTCTGGGTTTTCACTTGCCATCCTTGCTGGGGATGGACTAAATCAACTAAATTTTTTGTCCAATCATTAATCGGATAAGCGCCGTGAAAGCGGAGAAGTCCTGGGGTAAAATTGGTTTCATCGCCACAGTACAGATTACAGCGATTTGGGGGAATAATTCCGGCTTGTTCGGCTTGTTCACAGGCTTGGCGGAATGCCCCTTTCATACTACTACCGGGATAAAAGGGAATACCATAACCGCCGATAACCGGACGAATCATGCCATCATCTTGTCCGCCATTAGTAACGAATCGCCAGCGAATTTGATAGGTTTTGGTTTGATCGGTTGGGTTTTGACTGTCGTCTGAATGGGTGAGGGGAATAAATTCGGCTTTTTCCATCCATTCTTCTGCCCAATATTGGACATCTTGTTTTTCTTTATGGGGGTCAATGTAGTGGAGTTGGCTGCGTCCCCGGATTTGGGCGCGGAACATCATTGGGACTTTTTTGTAGGCGTTGGGTATGGGTTTCATGATTCGGTTCAGTGGCGTTTTACATGATGGGGGGGAATCGTAGGGGCGCACCGACGTGCGCCCTAAAAATGCGCGGTTGATTCTATCCTAAACTAACATTGGTTCACCCTCTTCCCCTAACCCCTTCTCCCATCAAGGGAGAAGGGGAACCGGAATGATTCATGCTTAAAAATATAGCTGGTTATCTTTTCTGACTCCCCTCTCCCCAGGGTGGGAGAGGGGTTGGGGGTGAGGGGGAATATTGCTAACATTGACACCGATAAATGACGTGTAAAAATGTGGTTATCCATGGTGCGTTACGCTTCGCTCTCCTCACCCTACCGCACCCTACAATTGATAATTGGGGGACGAATACGCTATCGTTAATTTACTTGCCAACTTTGTATCGTTGTGTCCACCAAACAATACAATCACAGAGTTGAGTTAAAACCGCGATCGCGACTCGTTGATCCTCTATAGAGAGTTGCCATAATTTCTCAGACATGGCTTCAATTTCATCTACTTGGTTAGGATTTACCGGGTCATTGGGAATGATTACTCCGGCTTTTTCCATCAGCTTGTGTAATGCATCCCAGGTGTCTTTCCAATAGTGGGATTTGCTGTCTTCTTTCCCTTGCAGTCGCAAATGTTCTCCCCAAAATCGTTCTAATCCATAGGCTACCGCTAACCGCATTTTATGGGATTGCTTGAGGGATTTGTCGTCGCGTCTGCGGGCGTCTAGAACTAATTTTTGGGCGATGTGATCGAGTTCGTAAGATTGCCAAGCCATGGTTGATTTGTCCTTTGTCATTGGTCATTGGTCATTGGTCATTGGTTAGGGGTTTGATATTGAATGAATACCCGACAGCGACCAAATCCAATTGATTCTAATCCGCCAAAATATAATTCTAATGAGGGTTCCTCCTGAAAGGGTTTCCACCCGGTTCTCTTCTGGGCGATGGGAAAGACTAGGACGCTGGCTTCGGGTAAGGCTTCTACATTGAAAAAATTCTCGACTTTCTTCATCTCATCTAAGAGTTTGACCCGACTTTGACGATATAATGCCATATCATGCACCATAGCAATATCGTTATCGCTGAGAACGACTAATTTGTTTTGTTCTAACTGGCTTCCCGGTGGAATCCAAGGTGATAAATCCTCGTCCTCGTCCTCTTCTACTTCAACGAAGCCTAAATTAAAGAAGAGAACTTGACCGCGCCCTGCTATTTGTCTCCCTTTTAGCCCTTTCCCAGCGGTGTAGGGCTTGGGAACATCGGCGTCAATCTTGGCGATGTCTTGATATCGTTTGAGTAACCAGGGACAAGTTACCCAAACCACAGGTTGACCGGGACAAAATACAGGTAACCAGAGGAGGGAGGCGTATTCAAATTTAACTAAGGCTTCAGTCGTACTATTATCGTCTCCTCCCTGTACAGTTTGCCCATACCAGTAATTATCATTAATCGCCTTCGGAACCGTCAGGTTGTTTCGTTGCGCCTGTTGTTCTAACCAGACTAATCGCGGAATGGTTTGGGTGGTACCCTTACTTTCGACTTCAATCTCTGACACCTCCGCATCGGGAATCTCCACCTTCGCCGCCTTGAGATTTGACTCTAACCACTCTTGACGTTTGAGTCGCATATCTGCCCGAAATCGTCCCCGAATCGAACTTCCGGGAATGATTCCCGTTTGGGTAATTTTATCCCGAAAAATTAGATTCAAATTCCCCGTTTCTTCGCCAGCGGTTGCGCCGACATAAAGGGGGGCGAGGGTTTTAATTATGCCGTAGCCTTGGTGGTACATGGGGGTAATCCTTTAATATCAATGGGGAAACATAAGCCACATCCTAAATGCTTGAGGGGGAATCCTTCTTGGGGAAACCATGCATCGGGAAAATCCCACCAGGTCAGATTTAAGGGATGTTTGAACACGTAAACGCTTCCAGGGGGAACGGCGTAGCGTCCCCGACTTAAGCGTCCCGTTTTACTGGAATCATAGTCCTGTTTCTCGGCGTCTTCCGGTCTAGATTCACCGATACGATAACGGTAAGGAATCGGTCTATCGGTGAGCATTTTTAGTCCCTGATGGGGAAAGCTGGGATAGTGAGGATAGCGATAGGAGAGTTTATTTGACCCCCAAACGCCGGGGGTAATTAGGGCAAAAGCATGGTGAATCTTTTGACGCAAGAGTTTATTAATGGGGTGGGTTTCTAAGAGAGGATGTGTCTGAATATCGACTAAATGTCCTTCCCCGCCAAACCGATACCAGCCGCTAGGGAGTTCATAGTTGGCTAGGTAGACTAAGCAATAGTCTTGATGCAGTTGTACGGCATTTTCTAAGAAGAGTCCATCTTGGTTAACCACATGACGTTCCTGCTGTTTCAGTTGCGGATGTAAAAACGGGATAAACTCCCAGGGGGCTGTCTCAACCTCTTTACCTTTTCTCAGTTCGGCGGTGGGTAATTTCCAACTATAAATCGATTGCCAGGTATAATCGGGATTGAGGTCTTTGTTATCCCGATGCCATCGATACTGACCCAGAATCCAGTTGGTTTCATCGCTGTCACTGGCTGCTGCTGATCGGACTTTTTTCTTGACAAAATACCATTCATCCTTCTCTTTTTCGGCGATAACTTTATGCCAAGGAATCGGTACATAAAAGCATTCATGGTCATCGCATTTTGCCCAAAACGCCCCCGCGACAACCAGATTATGGCTTAACTCTTTATGATTGGTAAACTGATGTTCCTGATTAGCATGAAAAAATAATCCCGCCATTGTCGCCGCATCCGGGGGGAACTTTGTCCCCGATCGCCCGACCAGGTTCTCTGGGGATAAAAAGGCACCAGCACTGCCATACATGAAGCCTAATGGCTTGACGGCGATTAAGTATTTGAAGCCGTTGTTCGACATAATTGCCACCCTACTTGAATCAAGTCGTTAATCCAATTTACAATCACGATATTGGTGTTATCGCCAGCAATATCACTCCATTTATTCTCCTGACTAAACCTTTCTCCCGCCTGATTAAAATACAGGTCAAAAATCGCCAAAGCGACATCTTTCCGAATCGGCATTCCCTCCATTTCCTTTAAGCGAATTCCATGACGGGCTTTTAACTGCGCCCAATCGCTATAAATATGGTTCCAATTCGGTTCCTCTCCCCAGGATTTGCCATCGCGATCGCGATACTGGGTAAGAAGGGGTAAATAGTCCCAGGGACAAGTCCATTGGACAGATTGACCGCTATTAAAAACCACCCGAATCGTCACGCGATCGCGTCCTTGATTTTTTGCCCGTTGTTCGGCGTCCCGACAATGTTGTAAAATGTCTCGTTGGGGAACTTGATGTCCTGCCCAAACGAAGCCCACACTATAGGTAAAGTCTAGATTTAACTGGTGTTTAATCTTTTGTTGTTGGTCTTGCCAATGCTGTTCTAAGGTTAATAACCACTGCAAGGCTTCAATCGGTTTAACCTTCTCCGGTGGCGTGGGAAGGTTGGATTCTGGGCTATATAAAACACCGAGAAAGTCATCACCTCCCGCATAAATCACTCGTCCTTTTCCCTGGGGAAATAGGTCAGATTTCTCCTGGAAGTCTTGTCCCCATTCTCGGATTAACTGGGTAAAATTTTTGAGATTCGTTGCTGTAGGCGGGAGATTTTCCACAGTCCCGTCTGTACGAGGTTCATCAGGGCGACTTGCCAGACGTTTTAACTTATCGCCCACCTTGTCACCATCCCCCATAAACCAACCCGTCCAATATCCGGGTTTGCGAATAATATCCTTAAATTCGGGGTCATCGGGTTTGGCTTTGAGTTTATCCAGTCCAATTTGATCGGCGAGTTTATCGTAGGTGACTAAACGCTTGACTAATTCTGGAATACTTAACCGTTCATTCGGGGCAATATAGCGACCAATTTGATCAGGATTGGCTTGCTTTTCTCTCAACTCATCCAGAGACAGACTCTTTTGTCCCACCCGATAATCCGGGTTATCCAGTAGCCAAGACAAGCGCCGATAAAACAATTCCATCTCCTCTAGTTCCCCTTGGCTGAGAGAACGCCCCGGATTAGGGTTAAACTTACCCAATTGATGCCACGCGATCGCATCAGTTCCGGTTAAACTAGAACTTTCCCCCATCCAGTTAATCGCAATCCAATCCCGCTTAAGTTTGCGCCGTTCCAAGTCATCCATGGCGGCTTGTACGGAGTCACCATAACCCCAAAAGATTTCCCAGGTATAACTTCCCCAGCGTTCCCATTCTCCTTTCTGATGTCCTTGATCGGCTTCAGTTTGTGACCAACAATACTGATTTTTTGGGATACCTAGGTTAGCTTCGATCCACTCTCGGCAAATGGTGAGTATCCTTTGCCATTCAGTGAGTAGAGTCGTTTTAACTAAATTGCGGTCAAATTTCCCTTGTACCAGAATCCGATTCGGCATTCCTTTAGCGACATCGGGTAATCCGGGGGAGATAACCAGGAGTCCTAAAGAGTCTGCCTTTTGCACCAGTTTAGAACTTAAAAAGGATAAGATTAGCGATGAGCCATACAAGTCTCGCAGTTTGCGGGATTTTTCGATAAAGCCTTGTACGGGGGCAAAACTGGCGGCGGTGTAGTCAGACACGGCGGATTTCCTTTGGGTTTGGGTGTCTAGACTGTACTCTAGCAATTCTTCGGGATGTGAGGCTAGGAATTTAACGGGATTAATGGGAGTTTTTGAGGTGGGAGTGAATCCCGGTTGGGGAGAGGGTTTGAGGGGGGGTTGGATGAAGGGGGATGAATAGCGGTTTTTTGGGAACAGGTAGGGGTACGGTATTG
>CAZNNK010000259.1:0-8150 GCA_964574085.1 uncultured Coleofasciculus sp. | reverse complement strand
TTTGTAGAAAAGTTATGGGTGGGTCGGTTGAGTTTGTCCCTAAACCCGCCCCTACATTAGATTTTTCTCTCAATATCCGATTGATAGATTAATCGGAAACCGGACAAGAAAATCTAGATAATTTCAAGGCGCGATCGCATCCCTTAAAATGCAGGGTATTTCCTAGGATTTCTTCATAGACCAAGGCTTTAAAATCGTCCTGATTGCAGCAATAGCAATACAAGAAATACCCCCGACTTCCAATATCCAGTTCATTCTCAATCCCAGCAGTTGCCAACCTAGCAAGCTATCAATATGATGAAAGGACGAAGCGCGAATCACAATAAAACAAGACAGGAACATTAAACCTAACAGCGCTAACCGATAAGTTTGTCGTTCAGTATAGATAGCACGTCCAATAACTGAAAGTAAAATTAATGCCGCGATCGCAATCCCAACAATAAATTGCACCTGAACCATGCGACGCTGCTCATACCAACCCTGAGATAGCGCTAATTCCTTACCCACCACCGTCAACCAAGACTGAAGATCAAGCTGCTTATTAATACCCAGCACAACTAAAATAATCGCGAAGAACCCCCATAGCCAACGATTTCGACTCACTCGCTGTAGAGGCAAAACGAACCGATGAGGTAAAGCACAGATCAGGCACAATACCGCTGTGATAAAATACGCCACGACCGTAAACCAACCCATAAACGTGGGATCACCGATTCCGGGTTGCCAATGACCATTAATAATAACCGCGAAGAGTTGCATCCTGTGTGAAAAAACGTATAAGTTTTGAGAATAAGGAAAGGTTAAAAACGAATAGCACCGACTTCAGTTAAGTTTGTAGTTGCGATGCGAGCGCCATCAACGCCGATATCACATCCTACAACCCATAAAGGATCTTCTATGTCGCTATTGCCAATAGCATTTATACAAAACCCATCCTAATGAACCTTATCTCCAGTATAAAAGGTAAACGAGTCAACCTACATTTAAGCTGAACTAGAGAAACGTTCAGAAGTGATTGTCCCTTACCAACTCATGCCCTATTCATGACTTCCTGGCAGGTTCCCTCTGCCAATCCGCGTCTTCACGAAGTAAGGCGCGGTTCATGAACCGCCATAACCACCTCAACTACGGCTTATAGCTGTCGCCCTAAGTTCCCTCCCCTTGGTAAGGGGAGGGTTAGGGTGGGGTCAGATCAAGGTATTGCTTTCTTTTTTAGCTTAAGACTAGGAAGGGCGGGTTTTACACAAAAATTATCGGTGACGTGACAAAGCAAAAAAGGGGTTTCTGGGTATCCAACTATCGACTCGACGCCACCAACTGCTGCGGCTGGTAATCAGCCCCCTGCTTCCTCGCACAAAATCCCAAATCACGCTTTTGTCCCGGTTCAATCACCCGTCCCCAATCCATCGGCGTGACAATATACTGCGATCCCTTCTGTTGAAAATTCCCATTCCAACTCTGATTAATCGCCGCTTGATTCATCTCAAATTGCACTTGCCAGTCACGCACCTTGTTATCCGTAGGATTAACTACCGCTAAACTCATGCAAAATCCCTCTTGCCAATCCGATTGTAGATTCGACATGACTTTCAACTGGGGTGGAGTGGTGGGAACCCTTACAGCAGGGGGAAACTCAGCATCAGTGCTAACCGCTACCGCAGAAAGTTGTCGTGGCTGATAATCAGACCCTTGCTTATTGGCGCAAAATCCCAACTCGCGGCTTTTTCCGGGTGCGATCGCCCGTCCCCAATCCAAGGGTGTGCCGATATACTCGGAACCTTGGGCTTTAAAGTTCCCATTCCAGGTCTGACTAATTGTCGCCTGATTCATCTGAAACTGCACTTGCCAATCCCGCACCGCCTGATCGGTAGGATTGATCACCTCAATACTCAGACAAAACCCATCTTGCCAATCCGATCGCATCGTCGAAGTCACTTTCAATTCCGGTTGACGGGAACTCGGTTTAGGGATGGGATTAATCCCCAGAGATGGACGGGGTTTTATATCCGGAATAAACGCCGTAGCGGGTTTGTGGGCGAAGCGCGTGGCAATTAATACCCCTTGCAGTAAATCTTGCTTCGGTTCCTCCACCGTCAGCCAGTCATCTTTAAGCAGTCCTCCGGTATCATCACTATTGGGATTCCAACTCCAGTAAGCAAACCCCAGATCCTCCTTCTGAACAAAATTAACCAGCTTGCGTTGCCAAACGCCTTCCTTGGATTGGGGGTCAACTTGTCGTCCGCCAAACTCCCCGATAAAGACGGGGGCGATCCCTTTTCTGGCAATATAATTCCAGCCAATGTCCCAACGCCGGAGCAGATTTTGAGGAAAACTGGGTTCAGAAAACCAAGGTTGATCAAAGACACCCGGACCATATTCATGGGGAGAATACACCACTTTATTAGGACGGGACAAGCGCACTGGGAAGCGTCCCACGCCCTCTAAATTGGCGCCCATCCAATGAATCTCCAGTTTTTGACCGGGAACATTATTTTCCACCCCTTCGACTACAATTAACCAATCCGGATTAATCTCCAGAATCGCATTCCCAGCCCGTTCCGCCGCCAGTCGCCAATCGGTTTCCAAATCCCCGGTTCCCCAACTCGCACGCCCATGGGGTTCGTTTTTCAGGTCAGCCCCAATCACGTTTAATTGATTTTTGTAGCGTCTGGCTAAGACTTTCCAGGTGTCAATCCAATCGGCTTCGGTGAAGCCATCACCGTACCACAATTCAGG
This sequence comes from uncultured Coleofasciculus sp., assembly GCA_964574085.1. GTDB lineage: Bacteria > Cyanobacteriota > Cyanobacteriia > Cyanobacteriales > Coleofasciculaceae > Coleofasciculus. Next base: position 5,414 of record CAZNNK010000259.1, on the reverse strand, counting down.
AATCCGTTCATCGTTGAGTCGGTGGGAGTCCAACAGAATCATTAACCCTTGGCGATCGGCTTCTTGGATAATCATATCCATCACCTGTAGGGGTGATTTCCCTTCCAGTTCGGCATTCGCCCCGATACTGTAGTCAATCCCTGTCACCTCTGGAGATCTCAGGGATTTCACGGCATAGGGAAGTCGGATCATGTTATATCCTAACCCTTTAATCTGCGCCAACATCTGCTTATAATCCCGTTTCCACAACCCATGGGGGGCGTGCATTTCGGTTTCAATGCCAAACCAGTTTACGCCTCGCAGAATGACAGGTTTACCTGTTGCATCCACGATTTTTGCCCCCTCAGTTGACAGGGGAAAAGTAACGGTAATGATCGGATTATTCGTCGCCGCCACGGGTAAATCCGTTGCCCAATCGACGCCCATCACCAGGGACAAAAGGAACGCTAAGACGAAACAAATCCCTCGACGTAAGCCCCGGACGTTTCGCCTTCGTTCCTGAGTATTATGGTGCAGGGGGGGCGACCAATCCTGGTTCCTTGGCGATCGCGCCCCAGTTTGTGCCTGTGGCATCTTCTGCCATCTGCCTGCTGCCATCTGCTTATCTTCGCTCCAGGGATTCCCCATCCGGCGTAGCCACAAGGATGGGGTACGGCTAATGGGTAAGAGCAGGTCTTGGAAAAAGTTAAACATAGTGCTGTGGATATGCGAATCAGAAACTGTGACGATTTCAACCCCAGCTTGGTAATTCCTGGGAGTTGTGACAGACGTTTATCCCAATCGACTCCTCCAAGCGATCGCTCTCCTGTCTACTGAGTATTCTAGATAAAGTCTAGGGGGTACAGCCAACTGGCTTAGAGTTAAGAAATGAGCCAAGAATTGTCAGCACCGGAGAGAGCTTGTTTGGTTTGGGTCAAGACTGTTCCTCACCCTGTCGAGTTTGACCCGAAGTCCCTCTCTGATGTTCCCTCGCCTCAGTAGTATTTTCTCTCTTTAAACTTTAATTGTAAAGTCATTATGGGTTTATAAAGTTTCCGTAAAAATACTGAATTGTTCCCAGATTCTTAATCGTAACTTTATAAAAATATATGGACATTTTTTGTCACAAAGATTAACCTAAAAACAGTCCCCCTTGAAGTCCTCCTGCCAATGGGAATTTCTCTCGCCAACTTTTAATAAGAATTAGCAGTACGACGAACACGGGAAATTATCACTAGGAACTACAAATTATGACGGGCTCTCCACTACAACGATTCTTAATTACACCCGCCGTTATCTCGACCGCCGTCTTTGGGGTATTAACCTTACCTCTGGCTATCCTTGGGGATCAGCCAGTCACGATTCAACTCCAAGACGAACCTATCTTTCATGGGCAACTCAGAGATCCTAGTGTGGCGATGCCTTACCTAGGTTTAGCGGCAGCACTCGGCTTGACCGCAGGAGCCTCCAGCATCGCCGTCACGGGTTGGCGTCAGTCTGCCCGTAAATCGGCGGAGGCGGAAGCGCAACTCTCCAGTTTGGAGCAAAACTTGAAAGAACGAGATGAACTATTAGAGTCTCTCAAAACTGAACAATCGCGGCTAACCGCCTCTGGCTTAACCTCCTTTTTGGATGAAGACCTGCAAACCGACGTGCAATCGCCTCCAGAGGAACAGCCAGCTCAATCCGAATCCGAACCAGCCCCCCAACCGACTCAACCGGAACCCGCCTTATCAGTACCGCAAACGACTCAACCGGAACCTGCACCGATTCCCCAGCCAGAGGTCAAACCAGCACCTACACCGTCATCTCCTCCCTTTGTGATTAATACTTCGCCTGCAACAATACCCTCGGAGAATTCTGCGCCAGCCACCGTGCAATCCGCCGCCGCCAAGTTCGCGTCCGCCCAAACCTACATGGCTTATGCGTCTAAAAAAGCCCCAAGCGAACCCCAGAATGTGACCCCTGCACTCACTCCCTCAGACTTGGAAAAACTGCAAAGTCAATTCCAACAGATTAAGGAGCAAATGGAATTTCTCAACAAAGCAATACAAGCCCAGCAGGATGTACCCGATGCCTCAGGGACAGCCCACCCAACCCAACTGCGGGTGATTAAGAATTGGTCGGTGGAAAAGATTTCTTAGCAGCGATAGCGGCTGCCAGATATCAAGAAGCTACTCGGCATTTAAATTTAATCCCAATAATAACGAAATTATTGTAGTGCGAGCATCTTGCTCGCTACTAATATCCAATTTAAATGCATAACAGCTTACTCTACCTTCTGCCCTGGAGCCTCCTGCCTTCTGCCTTTGGCTATACGTTCGGTTAAGACGGATTGGTATTTCCCTCTGCCCGGTTAGGATTTCCTTGAAGCTGGTTGGACAACATGGAAATAATTTGATCCACTTTCCGGCGATTTTGCTCACCAATCCATAACGGTAAAACTTGAGTCTCGGCTAATTGTAAGACCAGCGACATAATTTCGCTGTTCGATGCCTCTCCATGGAGCAGTAAAACTAACATGGCGTGGTGTTCGTCTGCCATCTGTTTCGCTTTGGGCAAAATTTCTAGGGATTTAGCCCAATGGACTGGGAACATTAGATGAGGCGGTTGATTGGCACCAATGTCAACCAGGGTTGGCTCCAAAATAGCACAAGTCCCGTCCTCTTTTTCATACCAAGGGCGACTATTGGAGGAGGAAGCTGCTTGTGATTGCATAAGATTGCCCATTGATTATCTGAATGTGGATTATTTTTGTCCTATTTAATCAAATTTTTTTAAAGATTGTCGAGCTGATCTCCAAGAAATACCGTATAATTACGGACAGGATATTTTCCTAAAAAATAAAAATCAGTAAATTTCACGAGATTGAGTCGTTAAGCCAAAGCTTGTGTTAAAATTTTCTCTAATTAAATTTAAGGTTTAAATGCTGAACAGCTTAAAAATTGGGTTTGTAGTAAGGGCTTTAGCCTTAGATACAGTCATTGACAGGGAAAAGCGATCGCGCTTGTTCGTTACACTGCAAACCTCAATGGAACCAAACCTCGTCGCGAGAGTCATCTAAAGCGTTAACCCGCATTCAGCCCGAACTAAGCTACCCTAATTAACTAGGTAGAGCCAACTAGCGCCACTACCTCATTGCCACAATCACACCCTACTGAGCAATCCCTGGAGATCGGCTGATGAAACTGCTCTGGAATTCCCTCCTACTCTCCTTAGGTATCCTACTGCCAACTTCAACCTCTATCGTTTTAGCCGAGTCTGCGAAAACCCCTGAATCCATTCGTTCTACTCACAATCTCACCGTTTCAGATTCCCCAATTGAACCAACCATTCAGACGCCCGATCCCCTCCATCAGCCGATGCAGATCGGATTACCTGAACAAATCGCGGTTGAACACCAATTACCCCCAAACAGAACCGAAGCGATCGTCATTCCAGAGAGTCCCTCAGCCGCTTCCCCTTCAGTTATCCTCGCGGAGGATTCCTCGGAAACCCCAGAAACGATTGTCATTCCAGAGGCTGTACCCACTTCAATTCCCTCAACCCCCTCTGAGGAAACACCACCAAAGTTCACAACTCAATCTCCCCCATCCACAGTTGAAGACTCGACCGAAGTCGAGACAATAGAAATCCCAGAAACCGTCAGCGACGACTCAGCGGATACAGAAGAAGACAGCGAAACCACCGCCGAAGACTCGACCGAAGTAGAGACGACAGAAACCCCAGAAACCGCCAGCGACGACTCGACTGATCCAGAAGAAGACACCGAAACCACCGCCGAAGACTCGACCGAAGCCGAGACAACAGAAACCCCAGAAACCGCCAGCGACGACTCGACTGATGTAGAAGAAGACAGCGAAACCGCTGCCGAAATCCCAGAACTGACGCCTGAAGAAAAGGAACGTCAGCAAAAGCTGATTGAAGCCGATCGCCTTTACATGAGTGGTCAATTTACCGCCGCCCAACAGCTTTATCAGGAAGCCAAAGCCGCTTTGGACACAGACACACAAGTTCCAGAGAAACCTGACGCCATCTATGAACCCACTGAACTCTCACCTGCGGGTGCAGTGTATTGGCGTCAGTCGCAGGAAGGGTTAGAACAGCAACTGGAAACCAAAATTCTTGTCCCCCTCCAGTTTTTAGTCGAACAGCAACCAGAATTTATTCCCGGTCATTTGCGCTATGCTCAAACTCTCCAAGAGTACGATCGCCAGGAGGAGGCGATTCAGGTATTGGAACGGGCGACAACCTTATATCCCAATGAGCCGGATTTAATTAAAGCCAAAGTTACCGCCCTCGCCGACACCAAACGCTGGTTAGAAGCCTCCTTAGCCGCCCGTCAATTTGCCATGCTCAACTTCAATCATCCCCAAGCGGCGGAGTTTGAGGTGTTGGCGGAGGAGAATTTAGAACGGTATCGATCGCACCTACGGAGTGAACTGAGAGGAAACGCGATCGCGAATGTGATTACGGGGGCATTGGGTTATATTTTTACCGGAAATCTCTTTGGTCCAATTTCGGCGATTGAAACCACCACCTTAATGCTGCGCGGTGAATCCGCCGTGGGGGAAAGCTTTGCTGAACGGGCACAAAAGCAACTCCCCATGGTTGAAGATGAACAGGTGTTGGACTATGTTCGAGAAATTGGCAACAAACTCGCGATCGTAGCTGGGCGGGATGAGTTTGAGTATCAGTTTTATGTGGTCATGGATGACCAACTGAATGCCTTTGCTTTACCAGGGGGTAAGGTATTTGTCAATGCTGGCGCGATTCTGAAAACGGAATCTGAGGCGGAGTTAGCCGGGTTATTGGCTCATGAACTGGCTCATGCGGTATTATCCCATGGCTTTCAGTTGGTGACCGAGGGGAATTTGATTGCCAATGTTACCCAATATATTCCCTTTGGTCGCACCGCCACAAATTTAATTGTTCTCGACTATAGCCGGGATATGGAACGTCAAGCCGATGCATTGGGGACAAAGATTTTAGTCGCTGGCGGCTATGCAGCGGATGGACTGCATAATCTGATGATTACGTTAAATGAAGAAGACCGCGATCGCCCCTTATTTGCATGGCTGTCTACTCACCCGAATACAGAGGAACGGATTAGCAATATTGAAACCCTAATTGAGCGCAATGGCTACAACCGTTATACCTACGAAGGCGTAGCTCGACATCTGGAGATTCAAGCGCGAGTGGCGCAATTGCTGAAGGACTACGAAGCGCAAAAAGAGTGTGAAGAAAATGATGATGAGGAGTGTGAACAGGAGGAGGAAACACCTCAAGAGTAGCACAAATAACGCTTTGCCGCCGTCCTAATGCCCACAGATATGATAACCCTGACACATATTATCCAGTGTGTCTATAATTGGGGTTATATATTACTCCTCTAAAACCTGGGGCCAATTCTGATTAGCTTGTGCAATGTGTCC
>CAZNNK010000258.1:1187-8160 GCA_964574085.1 uncultured Coleofasciculus sp. | reverse complement strand
CCCCCCCCCCGCCCCGCACGCCCCCCATGCGCCAGAAAAAATATAAATTAGGGCTTATCCGAGCAATATTGGGGGCGAAGGGAAAATGTGCTGACTATCTTTAAAATGATTATCATTCTCATCAATTTATTTCCCGTTATTACCTACAAAACATACTTCAACTTGAAGTGCAGAATGTGGGTTTATGTGTTGCGTGAGTAGAATTGCATAAGTCTTGTTAGGATAAATGTAAATAGTAGGTCTTGAATACTGGGTATGTCATCAACCTCAACCCCTTTACCCGATTCCCTCGCCAAAATTGTGCAGCGATTTAAGCGACGGACAAATCCTAAACAACGGTATGAACAGCTTCTCTGGTATGCCAAGAAGCTTCAGGGTATGCCAGAAACAGACAAAACACCGGAAAATAAAGTCCAAGGCTGTGTCTCCCAGGTTTACATCACTGCCAACCTCGAAGACGGAAAGGTATGGTATCAGGGGGATTCAGATGCCCAATTAGTCAAAGGGTTAGTGGCGCTGCTGATTGAAGGGTTGAATGGACTTCCTCCAGAGGACATTGTGGATGTCTCTCCAGAGTTTATCCAAGAAACCGGGTTAAATGTCAGCTTAACTCCATCCCGTGCCAATGGCTTCTACAATATTTTCCAGACGATGAAGAAAAAAGCCCTGGGATTCAAACTGGCGACGAATCCTAGTTAGACAATTTCGGCAGCATAGAGGTGAAAGAAAGCACATAACTCTCAAGTAGGTTGGGTAGAGCGTAAGCGAAACCCAAAAGGTGAACCCAACCTACTGGCGTCGCACAGCTAAAATTGTGGTCTGGGTTGTAGGTTGGGTTGACGCCTGTTACCCAACGAAACTTAGGGCTAAAGCCCTTACTACGAACCCAAGCTAATTTACTGTTCCCAATAATGATTGTTTAGACAGACATGATATGACTTAAGTGGTGACACTACGCTTGAGAACAAAAAAGAACGGTTGGGGTGAGTATTTTAAATCCATAATTCCTAACACAGTATTATCATCTATTTTCCGAAAACAGTCATTAATCGGTATATAATCATAAATCATCGTGGCACTGACTTTTCCTCGATAGTCCATCATTCGGAGTCTGGCTTGACTTTTTTCTGTTTCCACAAAGGGTTTCAGTAAGGAATTCGCCAGCCTCAGCCAAGGTTTCAGAGAATCATTGTTGAGAAGTGGCAAATTAAAAAGCAAGTTAATCGCCGTGGAATTGGGTGCAACTTTAAAAATTTTTCCCTGACTCTCTAAAAATAACAAAGGATGAACTGTCTCCGGATCAATAAATTCTTTCCCATACCAATTAAATGTCTCTAATAAGCCATCTATTGGGTGATCGGTATGTAGTCCAGAGCCTTGCCAACGACCGATCATAAAGTCTAAATCGACAGGTTCGAGAGCATCAAACAATTGTAAAGCGGTTTTGGTTGTCGTTTTACCTGCGTTCAGAATCGACTGGTAGCTTTCTAAGGTTGGCATAGTTTTAAGGATGGTGTATTCGATGGCGATCGCGAGTTTTTGTTCGGAGATCTAACCTAAAAAGAATGATACTGATTTAAGGCTGGTGGGCAATGTCGAAAATGCTGAATGAGCATGCCATTGAATTTAAAAAGATGACATACTCTCTTCTACCTTTCTTTTATCAAACGGTTGAAGCCCTTAATTGTCCACAGGCGGCGTCTTTTTCCAAACCACGAGAACGACGCACACTGACGGCTATGTTATGGGCTTCTAATGTTTCCACAAAGGCTTGAATCCGGCGGGGACTAGGACGCTGATAATCCACTTCGCTAATGGGATTATAGGGAATCAAATTAACGTGACTCTGAAACCCACGTAGGTGTTGAGCTAATTCTATTCCATGTTCGGGTTGGTCATTCAGTCCCGCCAATAGGATATATTCAAAGGTGACTCGGCGTCCGGTGATCTTGACATAATCCCGACATTCCTGTAATAAATCAGCTAACGGATAGCGTTTAGCACTGGGAATCAGTTGTTCGCGCAGTTGCTGATTAGACGCATGAAGGCTAACAGCAAATGTCAATTGCAGTTTATGTTCTGCTAGTTGACGAATGCGATCGCGAATGCCTACGGTGGAGATCGTTAGCGATCGCATACCGATGCCAATATCCTGATTGATGGATAGCACAGCCGGGATTACCCCCTCTAAATTCAGTAAGGGTTCTCCCATGCCCATAAAGACAACATTACTCACCCGTTGTCCAAAATCTTCCTGAACCGTCAAAACTTGATCAACAATCTCATGACGTTGCAGATTACGAGTAAATCCACCTTTCCCCGTGGCACAAAAGTCACACGCCATCGGACAACCGACTTGGGAAGAGACGCACACCGTTAACCGATTGGCGGTGGGAATCCCGACGGTTTCGATAATATTGTCATCTGCCAACCGCAGCAAATATTTGACCGTGCCGTCAGGAGCCTGAGAACGATAATGTACAGTAGATCGACCAATGGGAACCTCAACTAAGGCTTGCCGCCATGACTTGGGAAAGACGGAAATATCACTGAGCGATCGCGCCCCTTTTTGATAAATCCAGTTGTGAAGCTGGCGTCCCCGATAGGCGGGTTGTCCCTGCTGTTCCACCCATTGGGTTAACTCGGCAAAACTTGCCCCTAATAGCGGTGTCTTGGTTACATCTTGCTGACTATTTTCTGGGGAGACGGGAGAATGGGGAGACGGAGTGACGGGATAAACCATAAGTCTGATGATTCTTATATTTCACAGATTGTCTATTTTGTCAAGAATATAAGCGGGAATAGAGGTGAGATTGAGACAGTCGGGTCTAGATCTAATTCTACCGCCTCAGTAAGAGTTGGGGTAGGAAACCGTCGGGATAAAATGAAGAACGAATAAATCTAGAGAATAAAAGGACTCAACTAAAATCGCCAAATTCTCCTAAGTAGGTTGATGGAGATAAACCTAACTCGATTAAGTCCTGTAAATATTCCTCAAACCCTTCCAAATGACAAATGACAAACAAAACCAAGCTAATTAAATGTCCAACTGGCATCCAGGGACTTGACGAAATTACCAATGGCGGATTACCTCAAGGGCGTCCCACATTAGTTTGCGGTCAAGCTGGCTGTGGTAAGACACTCATGGCAATGGAATTTCTGGTACATGGTGTCACGGAGTACCAGGAACCGGGTGTTTTCATGTCCTTTGAAGAGTCGCCAGAGGAACTGACGCAGAATGTTGCCTCCTTCGGTTGGGATTTAACAGCATTAGCTGATCAAAAGAAACTGGCGCTTCATTATGTGCATATTGATCGCACTCAGATCCAGGAAACGGGCGAATATGATCTCGAAGCCCTATTTATTCGTCTCAGCTATGCCATTGACTCGATTAACGCTAAGCGGGTTGTCTTAGACACCCTAGAGGCTTTGTTTGCCGGATTGCAAGATAATGCGATCATCCGTTCTGAATTGCGGCGATTGTTTTTTTGGCTGAAGGAAAAGGGCGTGACGGCGATTATCACGGGTGAAAGTGGTCAAAATACGCTCACTCGTCAAGGTTTAGAAGAATACGTTTCTGATTGCGTCATCTTACTTAATCAACGGATTATCAATGAACTGGCAACACGACGATTACACATTGTCAAGTATCGCGGTTCCCGACACGGTACGAACGAATATCCCTTCTTGATTGAAGACGACGGGATTTCTGTATTACCCCTCACCTCTGTGGGATTAGATTACCAGGTATCCAATGAGCGAATATCCACAGGTGTTGAGCGCTTGGACACAATGCTAGGAGGTGAAGGCTATTTTCGCGGCAGCAGTATTTTGATTTCCGGTACGGCGGGAACAGGTAAGAGTTCACTTTGCGCCCATTTCGCCAATGCGACTTGCTTGCGGGGAGAACGATGTCTCTATTTTGCCTTCGAGGAATCCGCTAGTCAGATTATTCGCAATATGCGATCGACTGGCATCGATTTGGAACCATCTGTACACAAGGGTTTATTGAAAATTCAAGCAATGCGTCCAACCTTTTATGGGTTAGAGATGCATTTAGTCAAAATTCATCGTTTTGTGAATGAGTTTAAACCCACCGTTGTGATTATCGATCCCATATCCAATCTGACGGATATCGGCAACTATATGCAAGTCAAATCATTTATGATGCGTATCGTTGATTTCTTTAAAACGCACCAAATTACAACGGTTTTGACCCATTTAAACGTAGGTGGTAATCCCTTGGAACAAACGGATCTGGGTATTTCTTCGTTAATGGATACCTGGTTACTGCTGCGGGATGAAGAAAGTAGCGGTGAACGCAATCGCTTACTGTTTGTCCTAAAATCTCGCGGCATGAAACATTCTCATCAAGTCCGTGAATTTCAGTTGACAGATACAGGAGTGCAATTAGTGGATGTGTATCTGGGAGCAGGTGGTGTTATGGCGGGAACGGCACGAACCATCCAAGAAGCGCAAGAAAAGGCAGAAGCATTAGTTCGCCAACAAGCCATTGAACGCAAACAACACGAAATCGAACGCAAACGCCAGATTATGGAAGTTCAGGTGCAAGCGTTGCAAGCTGAATTTGAAACTCAAAAAGAAGAAATCGAGCAAATGATTCAGCAAGAGAAGTTGCGGGAGCAGACCCTACTCCAGGATCGCCGACTAAGGGCGCAGATGCGTTATTCTGACCCTCTCGAGTAGATGGAAAAATAAGCATTAATAAGTAATAATTAATACGTAATAAAAAATGGTGAATAGTTTAGCGAATCAGTTTTTGAGGAAGTCACGGTACAATGACTAGATTAGTATTATAGGGAGGTAAAACAGCATCGTCATGAATGATTCCAACAAAAACAAGGAGAATTCGCCGGAGTTCCTCGAAAACTCTAATTCCAGTATCGATCCGCTTGCTAATCTGGAGGTAGAAACTTATGTTTTTCGTTTGTATATTGCCCATAATAATTTCAAGTCGATACAAGCTGTTAAAAACATAAAAAGCATCTGTGAAGAACACCTAAAAGGACGTTATGAACTGGAAATAATCGATATCTACGAGAATCCCGAACGTTTAGAACAAGAGCAGATTTTTGCTGTGCCAACTCTGATTAAAGAACTCCCTCCTCCTTTACAGCGTTTAATTGGTGATATGGCAGACAAGGAAAAAGTTAAGATTTGCTTGAGTATTTGAGCAATAAACATGTTTTCAACACCATAGATCGATTCATGGGTCAACTGAGTATAAAACTGCCCCGAATGGATGAGATTGAGTATCGATTAGAAATTTTTCCCAGAAACTGGTAACATTAGCAACACATAACCAACAGCCTCGAATCTACCGTCTGATTAGAGAAAACAGATAAACCGTGAAACCCAATCGTATTACTCCAGAACCTGGTCAAGAATCTGTCTGGGATTACCCACGTCCTCCCCGCCTAGAGGAGACAACAAAGCATATTCGGGTCATCTTTAACGGGATTGCGATCGCAGACACCCGACGGGCGAAACGGGTATTGGAAACCAGCCATCCTCCCTGCTATTACATCCCACCAGAAGACATCAAGCTAGAACACCTTCCTAAGACAGGACGTAAAAGTTTTTGTGAATGGAAGGGAATGGCTGGATACGCCGACGTTGTAGTGGGTGACAAGCGGGCTGCCAATGCCGCCTGGTATTATCCGCAACCGACTCCAGAGTTTTCCTCGATTAAAGACCACGTTAGCTTTTATGCCAGTAAGATGGATGCCTGCTATGTGGATGATGAGTTAGTCCAATCCCAGCCAGGGGACTTCTACGGGGGATGGATTACCAAAGATATTGTCGGACCGTTCAAAGGTGGCGCCGGAACAATGGGATGGTAGTGTTAAAATGCTGTCCAATCGGACGTTTGTTTAGTCTCTGCCATACCCACGATGCTGCAAGCCATACCTTCCCTGATCCTGGCGTTTCAGTTTGCTTCTCCAGGACCTATTCTGGTGAAGCTAGGACCACTGACGATCCGGTGGTACGGTTTATTAATTGCGTCAGCCGTATTAATTGGAGTCAGTCTATCCCAATATTTAGCCAAGCGCCGTAATGTTGATCCAAACGCGATCGCTGACTTGGCAATCTGGTTGGTAATTGGGGCAATTCCCTGTGCCAGACTTTATTATGTCTTGTTTGAATGGGAACAATATGCCCAACGCCCGGAAGATATTATTGCGATTTGGAAAGGGGGGATCGCGATTCACGGTGCTATTTTAGGTGGACTTATTGCCACGATCATTTTTGCCCGGGTTCAGAAACTATCGGTTTGGTTATTAGCCGATTTGGTTGTTCCGTCGCTGATTTTGGGGCAAGCGATTGGACGTTGGGGTAATTTCTTTAACTCAGAAGCCTTTGGCAGTCCCACAAATTTACCGTGGAAACTTTATATTCCTCCCCAACAGCGTCCTCCAGAGTATATCAATTATCAGTATTTTCATCCCACATTTCTTTATGAGTCGCTGTGGAATGTATTGATTTTTATGATACTGATTACCTTATTCTTTCGGGATTTGAAACGGAAACCGCATCTGAAAGTGGGAACATTGGCGCTCATTTATCTGGTGGGCTATAGTGCAGGTCGAATTTGGATTGAAGGATTACGAACCGATAGTCTGATGGTGGGACCCTTACGCATTGCCCAAATTGTCAGCTTAGTATCAATTATCTTAGGATTGGCAGGTTTAGCATGGCTTTATTGGTTTCGCCGTCCTCTACCCGATGTTGTACCACCGGAAAATCAGCAATGGGATACAGTTGCTGAGTAGTACATCGGTTATTGGTGTTAACTGAAATAACAAAAGTCCCAGAGAAGGAATCTCTAGGACTGAACCAGGGTGCATCTACCATTTCTTTCTTCTTATCTCTATGAACTCAATCCGGATGAATTGTCTAAAAATAATAAAAGTCCCAGAGAAGGAATCTCTAGGACTGAACCAGGGTGCAT
>CAZNNK010000258.1:0-1087 GCA_964574085.1 uncultured Coleofasciculus sp. | reverse complement strand
CTAGGACTGAACCAGGGTGCATCTACCATTTCTTTCTTCCTATCTCTATGAACCTGATCCGGACTCATCGCCTAAAAAAACAAAAAGTCCCAGAGAGGAAATCTCTAGGACTAAATCAGGGTGCATCTACCATTTCTTTCTTCCTATCTCTATGAACCTGATCCGGAAATTTATATGTATCAAAGTCCTGACTCTACTCAACTTCAAAACCCTCTCCCTTCCCTAGCCCCAGCCGTCTACATTATTGGTGCCGGTCCTGGAGATCCGGAGTTATTAACCGTTAAAGCGGTAAAAATTCTGCAAAAAGCCGATGTTATTTTATTTGCCGACTCCTTAGTGCCATCACAAATTTTGCAGGAAACCCGTTCTGATGCAGAAATTATCCGAACTGGGAATAAAACCTTAGAAGACATCTTACCCTTGATGATTGAACGGGTGCGATCGCAAAAATCTGTGGTTCGTTTACATTCGGGTGATCTGAGTCTATACAGCGCCATTCACGAGCAAATGCAAGCCCTTACCGAGGCGGAAATTCCCTTTGAAGTGATTCCAGGTATTAGTGCTTACCAAGCGGCAGCGGCTAAACTAGGGGTTGAACTTACCGTGCCAGATGTGGTACAAACCATTATCCTGACACGCATTAGTGGTCGCGCCTCAGCCGTACCGAAGTCAGAAGAATTAGCCTCCCTAGCCGCCCATAAAGCCAGTCTTTGTCTGTATCTCAGCGCTCGTCATATAGACGCCGCCCAAGCCAAACTCCTCCAGCATTATCCAGCCAATACCCCAGTGGCTATTTGCTTCCGGATTGGTTGGTCAGATGAAAAAATGTGGCTTGTCCCTTTAGAAGAAATGGCAGCACTGACTCACCAAGAAAATCTCATTCGGACAACACTTTATATTATCAGTCCCGCCTTGAGGACACCCTGGTCTTTACCTGAAACAATATCTAGCCAAGATACCAAAACAGGGACACGTTCCCGCCTTTATCATCCAGATCACTCCCACCTTTTTCGCCGCGAGGGGAGATAGGGAAGCTGGGGGAGCTGGGGGAGCCTAACAGGTGTAGGTTTTTTATTTTAGGGTGGAG
>CAZNNK010000257.1:1944-8168 GCA_964574085.1 uncultured Coleofasciculus sp. | reverse complement strand
CAACATCCACCATGCCCACATCCAACAGATAGCTGTGGGTTTTCATCGAAAATAATAAGGTGAGAGCGTAAACCACAATCAACACCCCCGCCACGGCAACCGATAATCCTTGTAACGTCGCTTCATCAATGTCAGGTGTCGTGGCATCCATCGCCGTCGGTAGCAGCATGGCAATGACAGCCAAATTCATTGAGGATGCATTTACCCGCGCCACAATCGGTTGAAAGTCCTGTTCCTTGTAACGCAACCCGCCCAACAGCATAGACAAGCCCATCACCAGCAGCAAGTTGCCAATAATTGATCCCGTAATCGTGGCTTTAACCACATTGACTAAGCCAGCATTGAGGGCAATCAGGGCAATAATTAGTTCTGTCGCGTTACCAAACGTGGCATTCAGCAACCCGCCAAAGGTAGGTCCAGCCACCACCGCAATTTCCTCCGTCGCCGTTCCCATCCATGCAGCCAAGGGAACGATCGCCAAACAGGAGGTAATAAACACTATAGCTGATCCCCATTCCAGAAAATGCGCGGCGATGGAAATGGGGACAAACAGTAACAACAGTGACAGAATTGTGTTTTTGTTCAGCATCTACAAATAAGCAAATAGGCACAGATTTACGTTAACGGTGAGGATTGGTATTTGTCATTGGTCATTGGTCATTTGCTCCCCTGCACCTGTAAACTTCCTGCACCCCTACCCCCTACACATCCCTAGCCAGATGTGCAATAATCGATAAAACTTGTTATGGTGCGGTTAAGTTCTGTGAACTTATCGAAACGTTTATGAAGTTTCATCGATTGTAAGTAAATATTGCGGTTGAATAAAGGACGAAAGGAACAGATTGTTACAAGTTCATCCCAAAATGCAAGTTTAGTAACTTGTGCGAGTGATTTTTTATAGACGGGGCTGGCGTTCCCTACTTAAATGGCTAGCTTTCAACCCAAAATTTGCTTAGTAATCTCTCAATTAATCCCTACTCAAGAGCGAAAATTAGTAGAGTAAGGGAATCTGTCTGACTCGTTTTCTGTGGAATTTGGTGATCTCAATGACTTCTGCTGCTGAACTTTCAGCTTCACAAGCTGCGGCAATCAATCCCATCGCTACCTTACCCGAGGAGGCTGGGCTAGAACATGATCCCCTGCAGACAGCCAGGGGCGTCTACATAACCGTTCACGGGCATTTTTATCAACCCCCTCGTGAAAATCCCTATCTAGATACCATTGAACGTCAGCCCTCGGCGGCACCGTTTCACAACTGGAATGAACGAATTCACCACGAATGCTATCGCCCCAATGCCTTTGCCCGGGTGTTAAATGGTTACGGCGAAGTGGTGGGGATCGTTAATACCTTTGAATATCTCAGCTTTAATATTGGTCCGACGCTGATGTCGTGGTTGGAACGCTATGACATAGAAGTGTATGAGCGGATAATAGAGGCGGATCGCAAGAGTTGTCAACGGCTCAACGGTCATGGCAATGCGATCGCGCAAGTCTATAACCATATCATTCTCCCTCTCGCCAATGAACGGGATAAATATACCCAAATCCGTTGGGGAATGGCAGATTTCCGCTCTCGCTTTGGTCGTGATCCCGAAGGGATGTGGTTGGCGGAAACGGCGGTAGACTATCCCACTCTGGAAGCGTTAGTGACAGAAGGGATTAAGTTTATCATTCTCGCACCGTCCCAAGCCGAACGCTGTCGCCCTCTGCCAACCGAAGACAATCCTGATCCTAAATGGCATGAAGTCGGTGGAGGTCAGATTGATCCCAGCCGCCCTTACCGTTGTTTCCTGGAAAGCGGTGAATTTATCGATATCTTTTTCTACGACGGTCCCATCTCACGGGATATGGGGTTTAGTGATGTTCTCAGTAGTTCGGAACATTTTGCGGGTCGTCTGGGGATCGCGATTCATGGGGATCACCGTCCCTCCCAGATTATCAGCGTGGCAACCGATGGGGAAACCTTCGGACATCACAAACGCCACACAGAAATGTGTATCGCCCATGCCTTTACCCAAGTCTTTCCCCACCGTAACTGGACGGTGACTAACTTTGCTCATTACCTCAGTATCAGTCCGCCAACCTGGGAAGTGATACTCAAACCCGTCACCGCTTGGAGTTGTTCTCACGGCGTCAACCGTTGGCAGGATGACTGCGGCTGTGGCGGCGGCGGCGGTTGGCATCAGAAATGGCGGCGTCCCCTGCGAGAAAGCCTGAACTGGTTGCGGGATCAGTTGATTCCGGTGTATGACGAAATGGGACGGCAGTTTTTCCGCGATCCCTGGGCGGCGCGGGACGAGTATATCCAAGTGCTGCGCGATCGCTCTTTGGAAAATGTGAAGCAATTTCTCAAGCGTCATAGCGTTGCACCTCTTTCTCCCACCGACCAAATTGATGCCTTGCGGCTGTTGGAAATGCAACGCCACGCCATGCTGATGTATACCAGTTGCGGCTGGTTCTTTGAGGAAATCTCCCGTCCCGAAGGGGTACAGATTTTACGCTATGCAGCACGGGCGTTGGAGTTAGCTGGGGAGGTGGCAGGTATCCAGCTTGAGCTAGGGTTCTTGGAACGCCTACTTGTAGCACCGAGTAATGTAGACTGCTTTAAAACCGGGGATGTGGTCTATCGGCAACTGGTTGTGTCGTCGCAAATTACCTTCCAACAAGTTGCTGCTCATTACGCGATTAGTTCCTTATTTACCAACTATTCCCAACAAGAACGCCTCTACTGCTACGAAGCCCACCAGCTTGACTATCAACTGCAACGCATGGGTTCACTGACATTAGCAGTGGGTCAATTGCGACTGGTGTCGGAGATTACCTGGGAAAATATGGAATTGGTTTTTGCCGTTCTCCATATCGGGGGCTGGGACTTCCACTGCTGTATTCAACCCTTTACTGGACGTCGGGCATATACCCAGTTGAGGGATAAGATTTTTGATGCCCTCAAGCAAGCCAGTGCTGCCCATACGATTCTGGCAATGAATCAGATGTTTGGTGAGCAGTCCTTTAGTTTACAGAATCTGTTTGCTGAGGAACGGCAACGGATTATGCAGCTAATTAGTCAGGAAACCCTGACCCGATTAGATCAACTTTATAACCAGATGTACCGGGATAATTACGGCGTGTTGATGGCATTCCATCGGGATGAATTGCCCGTACCGAAGGAATTGCAAGTGGCAGCAGAAATTGCGTTATCCAACCGTTGTCTGATTGCGATTAAAGCTTTAGATATGGAGGTGAGTGATCCCCAAGCGATCAATGCTCAGATCGCCGAACTGGAAGCGATCGCCACAGAAGCAGGACACCTACGCTGTCACCTGAACATCCCAGAAGCCAAGCCAACTCTGGAAACCTTAATTTGGCGATCGCTGTGGCAACTGTTGCATGAGGGTGATCCCGATACTCTCGGCGATGATATCCGCCAGATTGATCGGTTGATTGAGATTGGCAATCGGTTAAGCCTTGGTTTAGCGTTAGACCGTTGTCAGGAACTCTATTTCAACTGTTTACATAGTCAAATCTTGTCCCAGTGTGAACTGGCAATTCAAGCCCAGCGCCTGAGTGACCAAAAGAATGGGCACGATCAGGCGCAGCTTACGGCGGCAAATCCTTGGACAATTATCCGACTACGCCAGTTGCTTCAGCTTGGTCAACTGTTGTCTGTGGAAGTGAGTCCTTGGTTGAGTCATTTGATGTAGATCGTAGGGGCTTGGTTACCAAGCCCCTACCAAGCCCCTACAGCGGATCTCCATTAGGGTAATAGAACCCCGTTAATCCCGTGAATCATGCCGTTAGAGGCGGGAATATCTGCCATCACGACAGGTACACCATTCACCGAAACTTCGCTAGCATCGCTAACTCGTATGGTTAAACGCTTACCCGCGAGGGTGGTTAACCGCAAGGTTGAGCCAGGAGTTAAGCCAAAGGTGTTAATGTTACCGGGGACAACGTGATAGGTGAGGATTTCAGTTAATCGCGATCGGTTTTGGGGTTGAAGCAACGTTGCCACAGTTCCCTCTGGTAAAGTATCAAAGGCTTCATCAGTGGGAGCAAAAATAGTAATCGGTCTCCTATCTGCCAGTGCTGAAGTGAGTCCGGCGGTTTTAATTGCAGCTGTGAGGGTAGAAAACGCATCGTTGGCGGTTTCGAGTTCATCGGCTATATTGCTCACGCCTTGTTGAGCAATCAGATGGAGTCCAGGTTCTGCCTTTAAGAGACGAGGGGAGTCGGTGACGCTGTTGGCGGGTAATGCGATCGCGGTACCGAGACTGGCTAGACCTAAACAGGCGGTTAGTTTCCTCAATGTGGAAGTAAAAGCGTGGGCTGGCATGAATTTTTCTCCTTAGAGCAGGTATATATAACGATTTGTATACTACTTTAGTCTGAATTCTGACCCTATGCTTCTTTCTCAGGTATAATTTCGCTTTGGCTTTGATTCAGGAGTGGCTTGACTTCGGAGCTACAATTTCGCTTTGAAGAACTTTTAGAAAAGAAAAAAACTGATAGACTCACCCCTGAAGAAGAAGCTGAATACGGATGAAAGGCTATGAGGTGGATGAGTGGGCTTCTGTTTTGGGGATACGCCAAGCCTTTGAACGTGCGATCGCGGATTACGACTTGGTATTTTTGTTACTGGGGGAGAACTATTTGCGATCGCTCTCTCTCCCGGTTGAAACCTCGCCCACCCAGACTCTTTTATTTTTAGCATCAAAAACCAGTGCCAAATACATCCGCGAGTTGGCAGCCAAGACTTTTGTTTTTACTCTGTCTAACCTAGAAGCCAAACGGTATCGCTATGGATTGGTTGGTTTAAAAGGATTTCTCTTCAAGCGGTTTGCCCAGTGGGTAACCCAGGAAACCCAGCTCTTACAAAAAGTTTACCAGGAGCCAGAAGTTTTTAGGCAGGTTATGGAACGGGAACCTGTGCAACTAGAACTGCCTCTGGAATTGCCAAAAATACGTCATTCTGTTAAGTCAGTTAAGATTAGAAAAAACAAGCTGTCTGAAAAAACTGACTTTTTTTCTATCCCTGACATCCCTCCGGCTCCGAATTGGCATTTAGGGATGCAGTATTTTATCCCAGAATGGGATGACAGAGTTGATCCCGGATATGATTTTCAAACCGATACTTTCACGGCTAATCGAGATACATATTTCGATGATATATACGCTCATCAGATTTACAATTTACCCAACTATGACGGAGTATTAGTCTCAAAAGTTGTAGTGGATAAAAGCAAGAAAAAAAAGAATTTATAGAAAGAAATGGAATTCACGATTTTGTCCGCTTTTCGGGCAAAATAATGGGAGACTGTGGCGCATTCGGCTATATTAAAGAGTCGGAACCTCCTTACACGACTGACGAAATCCTGGACTACTATGAGCAACTGGGTTTCAATTATGGAGTCAGCATTGACCACCTGATTGTGGGGTCATTTGCTCAATCGGGAGTGAAAGAAAAGCGCTATAATTTGACCCTCAAGAATGCTGAGGAGTTTATCCAGAAGCATAGAGCTGGACACTATACTTTTACGCCTATTGGTGTAGCTCAAGGGTGGAGTCCAGACTCATACTCTAAAGCTGTTAAGGAAATCATTGGCATGGGATATGATTACGTTGCTTTAGGAGGACTTGCCAGAACACCCAGCCACGAAATTATCGAAATTCTTGAAGCCATTTCCCCGTACTTAACTCCGAATACGCGGATGCATTTGTTTGGCGTTGGACGAATTAATGCGACTCCAGCTTTCCGTCATTTAGGTGTGACTAGCTTTGATTCAGCCAGTGCTTTGCGGAGTGCTTGGCTAGATTCAGCCGCCAATTACCATACTATCTCTGGTAAACAATATGCGGCTGTTCGTATTCCCCCAGTAGAACGATCAGGCTTGCGAGTCAAGCGTGTGCTAGAAGCAGGGATATCTGATCGAGAAACTCTGAAGCGGCTTGAGGAAAACTCACTCAAAGCTATGCGGGAATTTGATGCAGGAAAGCTGACTTTAGAGGAAACTCTAGACATACTGTTAGCTTATGACGAGTTGTTAGAATTGCCCCGTGACGGTCAGGTAAACCCTGAAGCTAAAGCTAGACGCTTGAGCAAACATGAAAAGATGTACAGGGAAGTTTTAACAGATAAGCCTTGGAAATCATGCGATTGTCAAATCTGCCAAGACCTGGGCATTGACGTTGTGATTTTTAGAGGCAACGATCGCAATCGTAGACGA
>CAZNNK010000257.1:0-1934 GCA_964574085.1 uncultured Coleofasciculus sp. | reverse complement strand
GTTATTCAAAGACTTAACTTGAATTTATTGTTTTTTACGTAAAATTGTTATGATATTAGCAATAAAAATTATTCATTAAATAAAATTTCAAAATGAACAGACATTTTTTACCTGTTTTCTCTCTAGACTGGGCAGGTCTATTGAATAAATTAGAGAATGTAGAAGGAGACTTTGGCATACTCGCTCCTGTCTCCTGTTACAATAAACTCCTGATGAGGATTCGTGAACTGAATAAACCCTTTTTCATTGACAGCAATGTTTTTGAAAATCAGGGTAATCCCTGGTACTGTCAACTTTATTGTGAGTTTATCCATAATCGATGGGTGCGTGAATTACGTTTGGCAGATGAGCTACAGTTGCGCCAGACAATAAAAAACTATTTAGCTCGCTGCGACAATTTCAGTCCTGATTACGTTTTTGCTCCTGATGTTATTAGAGAACCACTGCTGTCTTTATATCTTGCCCGACTCAGTTGGGAAGAATACTGGCGTAAGCCAAGAGCTTATGCTTTGATTGGGGTTGTTCAGGTCGGAGCGGTACTCTACAATTGGCGTCAAAAGCCAGTACCTCAGTTGGATTCTTTTCCACCCCATTACGATTCACCCAGAAGTTTTCTTGTTTCTCTGATCAGTGCGTACCGAGAAATTGGTTATCAATACATTGCTCTGGGAGGTTTACTGAAAGCTGATACTACCATGCCAACTGGTCTAAAATTTGGTTTATCCCCTCAGAAATTGGATGAATTACTAGCCTGGAGCCGACCCGAATTTGTTTTGGGAGGTTTGGCATTAACTCGCCTGGAAGTCTTGAAGAAGCATAATGTTTGGGCTGATTCTACCAATTGGCTTTGGTGGGATGCTCGTTATGACCAGCAACGATTTGGGAATCGGAATGCTTTACAAGAAAGCTTAGGATGAATGTGTACTTTCACGACTTATTTAACTAGAGGAACTTAAGCCATGATTCAGTCGGCACCCAACCTACTAACATTTGAAGAGTTTCTGGAATGGTATCCCGATGGACGAGGGCGTTATGAACTATATGAGGGAGTTATCGTTAAAATGAATCCAACTGGAGACCACGAAGAGGTTGCCGCTTTTCTCAACCGCAAGCTGAATGTAGAACTTGATCGCCAAAGTCTCCCCTACTTTATTCCCAGAACCTACCTCGTCAAACCTCCTAGTCTTCCATCAGGTTATCAGCCCGATGTCATCGTCTTAGACAAAAACGCCTTGCATGATGAGCCACTTTGGAAAAAATCATCAACTATCTCACAGGGAAAGTCAGTCAAATTGGCAGTAGAAGTTGTCAGCACTAACTGGCGAGATGATTACCTGACTAAAGCCAGAGATTATGAAGAAATGGGGATTCCAGAATATTGGATTGTTGATTACTTGGGGTTAGGTGGTAGACGATTTATTGGCAATCCCAAACAACCTACTTTTTCGATCTATCAACTTGTTGAGGATGAGTACCAAGTTAGTCATCCATCACTTTTAATGAGGAAGCCTTAACCGATGAGACATCCTCAGAAACGATTATCTTTCGATAGGTGAGGAATAGAGGGGCATGAATAGGTTGTCTTCGATACGTGATCGCAATTCTTCAGGCACTTCGCAGTCGCTATTCAGACACTCCCATAGCATAATATTTGCTTGATAATATGGCTCTATGACATCAAGAAACTCATAATAGTCAAACAATTGCTTATGACCCATGTAGCGATACTCAATTATTAAATTCCTTAATTATTCAAGCCAGCGACCACCATTACACTCCCACCATTTTTCTACGTCCTCTAATTCTCGCTCTATATTAAGCAGTAGTTCATCTCTGAAATTTCTCAAATCTTGTATAAATTCATAAGGTATGTCTACAAACATATCTGTATTTGTGTCTTTTTTTTCTTCTGCAAAAATGCAGAGTGCACGTTC
>CAZNNK010000256.1:1909-8177 GCA_964574085.1 uncultured Coleofasciculus sp. | reverse complement strand
CTGTAACGCCGCCACTACCAACTTGGTCATCAACTTGAGTCCCCACGAAGCTGTTGTTTTCATTCACCTGCTCATTACCCGTGGGGATAGTACCCTGACGCCAAGTTACTGCTCCCGCATCCGTCGTGATTGTGCCATTGTCCCAGAAAGGGCTACTGACCACATAATTGCCATTGGTAAGAGCAATTACACCATCAGTACCATCGCTGCCAAAGCCGACTAAATCTTCTGCTGCACGTCCCAACAAACTGTTAGTGGCACTCACCTCCCCAGTGATCCCCGTCGTTCCTTTGCCCCAAGTCACTGCTCCTAAATTGCTCAACCCTGTGCTATCCCAGAACGGACTACTGACCACGTAATTACCGTTGGCGAGTGCGGTCACACCATTACTACCTACAGCATGATCGGACTGAGACCCCACTAAACTGTTAGCAGCGTTTACTTCTCCAGTTATCCCAGTTGTGCCATCACCCCAAGTTACCGCTCCTGTTCGAGTATTCCAGTCGGGGCTAACGACGACATAGTTGCCATTGGCGAGTGCGGTTACACCTTCAACCCCCAAAACTGGATTCCCGCCACCCACCTGATCACCTGCCGTACTGCCAACTAAGCTGTTGGTTGCATCGACTACACCGCTAATTCCCGCCGTGCGATCACTCCAAGTGACGGCTCCTCTGGTATTACCCCATTCCGGGCTAGCGACGACGTAATTGCCATTGTTTAGGACTGTAACACCACCACTTCCCACTTGGTCATTTTCCTGACCCATCAACGTGCTAATTAATGCCCCAGTCGAACCATCGAAGAGGTAAACCGCACCTGCATTATTCCCACCAAAGTTATCCCCTGGTTTAGTAACGACGACATTTCCCGTAGTCAATGGCGCGATCGCATCCCCAAATCCGGAACCCTTGTCAGCGTTCGGATCAACAAGGTCAAACTGGGGAATAGCGCCTACGCTGTCGTCAATTATGATATTTTTCGGATCAAGTAACAGCGTCCCTGCCAATCCATCAACAGCCCCCACATCGACAGTACCCGTCATCGAGAGCGTGTTTTTACCCGACACTTCCACAAAACCGCCGTTACCGCTAATTGCACCACCTTGCGCCTGAATCGTACCGGAAAATTGAGTGTGTTGGTCAGACCAAATAATCACCCGTCCTCCGTTGCCTGTAGTCAAGGCGTTGGCGTTGAAAATGCTGCTATGATTGACGGTTGTCTTTTGGGCATTAATGGCATCTAACGTCTGTCCCTGAAAATCACCACCGACTAAAATCTCTCCACCACCACTGTTACCACTGACATCAATATCAGTCGCCAATAACTGGACAGTCTCAGCAAATAAATGGACTGTACCGCCCACCTCTCCTGTCGCCTCAATGTCACCTGAAGTGGTTAAGACTGTATCAGCATTACCCTTAAATTCAATTACCCCTCCCTGTTGAGAACCATTTGCTAGGGTTGTCGCGCTAGCGGTTTGAATGACTGTGCCTGTAGAATTAGCCTGAATTTCCCCACCATTACCCTGGTTCCCAACAACACTCATTAATCCTGTGTCTAAGAAATGATCACTCTGAATCTGAATATTACCTCCATCCGCCCCATCCGCCGTAATCTGACCGAGGTTATGCACCCCAGAACCAACGACATGAATTGTGCCACCCTGATTTGTATCGGTGGTGGAAAGTTGCCCTTCATTGACGACTTGACCATTGTTCCCCGTCAGTAAAACAGGTAAATCCAGGGGACTAATCGGCAATTGCTCCCCAGTGGCGGAGCGAGGGGGTGTAATCTCTAACGTGAGGGGGCTTCCGGGTTGACTGATTCTGAGCAAATTCTCGCCCAGTACAGCCGCGATCGCCACGTTTCCTGCTGGTGCTGTCAGTTGCCCTGTGTTGGTAATACTACCACCAGCTAAGGTTAAGTTCTGACCTTCTCCCACCTCTAGATTGGCATGATTGATAATAGTAGCCGATTCAGCCAAGTCAAACGCTAAGTTGGTCGGAGTCCCGATTAAATTTTGATAACTATTCTCACCGAACGCATTAAACCAATTCTCAGAGCCAAAGCCAATCCCCGTCGCCGTCGTTGCGGTAAATGCCGCCGGAACATTAAGCTGGGCATCAGCACCAAAAATAATCCCCGCTGGATTCATTAAGAATAGATTAGAGTTCCCGCCAGTGACCTGAATTAGACCGTTAATCACAGAGGTATCCCCGCCAACCACCCGTCCCAGAATGTTGCGAATTTGGGGATCGGAGATAAAGTTGGCAATTTGATCGGGGGAGAGTCCAAATTGCTCAAAGCTATGGAAGAGGTTCGCGCCATCCCCCGAAAGCGTGCCACCGTGGATATCCAAGCGGTTCCCTTCAGGGGTGACTTTGGTATCAGTACCATCGGCGGCTGGGGTAATGGATTGAGCCTGGGCTGGGGGAATTGAGTCCAGCCAAGCTATCGTTGATTGTAAGGTGCGATCGCGGTTAGGGAACTGTCCGGTTTCTGGAAAATTTGGATAGGGCATTACGCCGGTGAGGACAACACCGACAAACAAGCAGCGAAGGCACAGTGGGATAGGTTTCATCGCTTGCCTCCCAATCCGGTAGGACTTACCAAATTCAGCATACTTTATATTCTCTGTAAAAAATAACGGCTCAGGAGTTACCCATCGCTGTTTTTCTCCAGTTTACAGAAATAGGGTGTGGCGAAACTCAGTTGGATTCAGGAGTTTTACTAGCTAACTCTAGTTTAACTATTATTTTGCCAAAAAAGAAAAATATCTCCGCCGCGTTAATCACGTTAAACCCTAAGCATTGTCACCGAATTTTCTTGACGGCTTGGTCAAGTTTGGCTAAATTACTATGACATTAAACTCTCAAGAAAACTAATGGAGTGCTGAATCCCAAGGATGATTACATCATTTCCCGCCTGTTTGTTAGGGCTAAAGGGAGCAGAGGGAAGTTTTAGCGAAACGTTACCTTATGGAAAACTGGAGGAGTTGATTATGACACAACCTTTTATCGGTCAAATTGCCATGGTTGCTTTTGATGTGATTCCCGATGGTTGGTTTCTCTGCAATGGCGAACGCCGTCCGATCACCTCAGAAACCCAAGTTTTGGCGCAAATTCTAGCTGGAAAGTACGATAACGATCCTGTGCCAAACACATTTCGTGTCCCTGATTTGAGAGGTCGTGTTCCGCTTGGGATTAACCCGATGCCAGAGAATAGCTCTCCAGCTTCGGGTCTGGATACCTATAACTTGGGTAAAACAGGTGGTTCAGAGCAGGTTGAGTTAACGGAAACGAACTTACCCGAAATTCGACTGAAATTAAAAGCGACGAATGCTGACTCCAACGAAACCCGTCCGAGTGGTGCCTTTTTGTCGAAACCCAGAAGTAGCATCTATGCTACTGGAGCTACTGATTTCGTGGAAATGGATTGTATTTCTAGTATCGGTAGTAGCGAGAACAACGCCCACAATAACCTGCAACCCTACTTAGCGATTAACTTTATCATCGCTTACCAAGGAATTGATCCACGCTCCTAGAGTTAACCTAACGGTATCACACCAGTAGGAGCGTACAGTCAGGCGAGGGAGAGAGTGGGAGAGTGGGAGAGAAGATTCACCCCATCACCGAGGGGTCGATTTGGAATACGTCAACGCTGAGTTATTTTTTTCGTAAAGCTAGAACCAAAACCTATCGCCCCCAGAGCAAAGATACCGAGAATAGAAGCCGGTTCGGGAACTTCTGTGTGGGGTTCTTCAAACGCTTCTCCTACCTCAATGTTGTCAACAGCAAAGCTATTAACCTGAAAGCCAGGTTCTTCACTGGAATCATCAGAAACGGGTGCGTCTATCCCTTTAAACTCAACACTACTCAAGTTACTCCACTGCTGGTCAAAGGTTACGGTTTGAAAATCCTCTTGAGGTCCACTTCCATCAGTAATGCCATCAAAGGAAATCAAGGTTGTGATTGAACCGCCTCCGGCTAAAAAGCCAGTTAATTCAACCTTTGTGGCTTGATCACGAGGTACTCCCCATTCTGCCAAGTCCAAGCTGAGTAACGAAAATGGAGTGCCGTTAACTTGAGACATAGTGACAGGATTTATAAATGCCTCATTTGTGTCGTTGTCTACTAAATTCCGGATCACAAAATAGGTGCTGTCATTGTGTGCCTCAAATACATTATTAGCTAATGCATACTGGGTTTGTTCAGGAGGTCGAGTTGGCTCGAACAAGAAATCCTGCGACGTTATCGAGGAGAAAACATCTTCATTATAATTAGGTTCAAGCGCATTATCTTCAAAATCAATAACCAGTGCTTGGGCGGCTGGACTGCTTAATACGGCAATTAACGTAGCCAGAGCTGTCGTTAATGATAATTTGCCAATGACCTTTGAATGAGCCATGATGAAATGTATGTCCAAAAAAATTCAAACTGAGTTGTGGAGATGCCTAGCCCTGATGGAAATCAAGAAAGATTGAATGAATGTGTGGCAAGTCAATAGTCAAGCTGTTTTATTGTCTGAGAGATTATCCAGCTTTAATCTCGAAGTTTCCTTATTGTTTATGATTGCATCTTGCCAAGTCAAACTACAAGCGTTATCGCCATGATTTACGGAAAAAACATAATCGAGATGACTTAAATAAAGTTGTGATAAAATTTGCTGCAAGTTTAAAAGCAGATTAGGCGTTAGATAGGAGATTTTGCCGCAGCCGTTAATCGCCTGCTGGTCGAATCCATTTTTATTTCTCCAAAAAATATGTTTGACTAAGACTTCTTGGACTCTAGCTCTTAGCTAAAACCTGAAGCCTTGCAACTAACGGCTGTCAGAAAAGCTATCAACGTTACGGTCGGCTTTTCTTTTCTGGAAAGAGTATTTATATCATGGAATGTAAAGAGGTGTAAACGTTGCTCAACAGAGACGAATTAACAGCACCTTGGATAAAGGTGTAATTTTACCTTCATCCTTTCATCCCCCCATTCCGGAATTCTGGGATTTAATTTTCGTTTTCAAAATAATTAAGATTACTGATTTGACAATTATCTTTCTAAAATGTATAATTAGCGACAATTTTTGTACCCAGGCAACTCTCGTCCCTTTCTTTACAGAGATTGGAGCTATTTGCACACCCGACACCCGACACCCGACACCCGACACCCGACACCCGACACCCGACACCCTGCCCACTATCAAACCTTGGTAACTGTTTCCACCTCTACATCTTCTAGCTGCTCCAAAGACTGCCAAACGGTTTGCAACAGCGATTCTAACCCCTGATGAGTGACGGCTGAAATTTGGAACACGGGTACATGGGTTAAGTGATTGAGTTCAGTCGCCAGCAGTTCTACCGTCTCTGAATCAACAGCATCTATCTTATTCAATGCCAGAATTTGGGGACGTTCTGACAATCCTCGTCCATAAGCCTGTAACTCGGCTTGAATGGTTTGGTAATCGCCAATCGGATCATCAGTCGTAGCGTCAATTAGGTGTAGTAGTAAGCGCGTGCGTTCGATATGGCGGAGAAAGTCATACCCTAACCCGGTTCCCAGATGCGCCCCTTCAATTAATCCCGGAATATCGGCAAACACCGTACCATCACCTGTGGGTTTACGAACCACACCCAAATTTGGCACTAACGTTGTAAACGGATAATCGGCAATCTTGGGACGTGCCGCAGAAAGGGCAGCAATTAGGGTAGACTTACCAGCATTGGGTAAACCAATAATGCCCACTTCTGCCAGCAATTTCAACTCTAAACGTAAGCGGCGATACTCTCCAGGGAGTCCAGGTAAAGCATAATCAGGGGCGCGATTGCGATTGCTCAAAAAATGCTTGTTCCCTAATCCTCCCTTACCCCCCTTAGCCACGCAAAAGGTTTGTCCCGATTGGACTAAATCCCCTAGAACTTCTTCAGTATCCGCATCATAGATAACTGTACCGCAGGGAACTTGAATCGTGCGATCGCGCCCATTAGCACCCGTTCGATTATTCGGTCCCCCACGTCCCCCATTTTCTGCCTGGAAGCGGTGGGCATATTTGAAATCCAGCAAGGTTTGCAGATGTTCAGCCGCCACCAAAATCACATCCCCTCCCTGTCCCCCATTTCCCCCCGCCGGTCCCCCCGCAGGCACATATTTCTCCCGCCGGAAGGCGACAATCCCATCACCGCCCTTTCCCGCTTCTACTTCAATTTCCGCTTGATCAATAAATTGCATTCTTGGTGATTGGTGATTGGTGATTGGGGATTAAGGATTGGGAATAT
>CAZNNK010000256.1:0-1809 GCA_964574085.1 uncultured Coleofasciculus sp. | reverse complement strand
TTGGGAATATGCCCAGCCCAACTTTCTTGATATTAATCGCCGCATTCCAATCTCTGTCCATTATTAGTCCACATAGGCATTCATGAATTCGGACAGATAAATCTTTCTTTTGATAGCGATTACAACAAGAACATACTTGGCTTGTATCATGGGGTTTAACCTTCACCACCGACTTACCAGCTTTTGCAGCTTTGTAAGCGAGAATTGATAGGAATTGACCCCAGCCAGCATCATTGATTGATTTGTTTAAACCTGATTTAGCGCTTTGTCCATTGGGTAAATATTTCCCATTTTCATCCTGTTTAGGTTTGTTTTTTCGGGATAAGTTTCCCGGTTTGATGTTTTCGACAAAGAACACCTTTTCGTTCCGGCTCACCAGTCGAGTCGCTGACTCATAATGGAATTGCTTCCGCTTACGTTGTAGTTTCTGGTGGTGCTTGGATATTTTTTTTGCCAGCTTTCGCTCCCGAGCCGACTTATAGTCTTTGTAGGATTCCCTTGAGCAATGAGTAGCGCGTTTTTGACTGTAGTATGTTGGTTGGTCTTTGAGTTCTGGTAAATGGGTGACAAAAATTGGACAAGCATTGACAGGTGAGCGATTACACTCCCACCATTTCAACCGTTCTTCCAACATTAAATTGTGTATCCGGCACAATTTGTACAGCCATTTATTTAGCTGATAATTTTGATGCTTATCCGGCACAATTCTATACTGGTAATTCAGTTTAAACCTGTCTTTACTTCGCTTCAATTTATATCACCTCTCTTGCACTTTATTATAACACGTACAACTTGAATAATCAGAATAAGTTGGAAATAAATTTCCTTAGAAAAAGCGATTCATCCCACGCTCAATCGAAGATTAGAGCGTGGGGCTTCTCGCCGGATAAGCTAAAAATATTTCGAGACATCTTCGCCCTGTTCATCTGCCAGATAGGATAATGCCCGGAAGCGCAAACCGACTAACTGATCATAGAGGGGATTAAGCTTACACATAGCAGGAATATGGGCGACTTTGCGACCGAATAGATTGACATCCCGTTCAAACGGACATTGAGAGGGGATAATATTGCAAACAAATCGGGCAACTCGTGGGTCATGAACTTCCATCCCGTCTAACCATTTGCGTAGAGGATGCAGAATATCTGAATGGGGATGGGGAGATGTTCCCGGTTGCTGGGCGTCTTGGTGGACAACATCTGAGATATCCGTTCCTTCACCATCGTAAAGGGTATGCCGCAGGGAATTCAATGCCTCGATTTTCAGTCCTAGCGCCTCGCAGAACTCTTGCAGAACATTGTCTTCCTTAGCCGAGTAGATACCATCTGCCATTGCCACCATAACAGCCGTTCTGATAAAATTCTCGGCGGTATGCTTGTCGTGACCTAACGCTGTAGCTAGTTCTTCGGCAGAAATCGTTTGTTCAACCGACTGTGGGTCTTTATCCACCTCCAGAAGTTCATGAGTCAGTTGAGAAACAATCTCTTTTTCTTCGGGATCAAAGTGACCATCAGCCCAAGCCACGGTACACAAGCCGCGCAGCCAAGCTGAAATTTGGTCTTCGGTGTAGGGAGATTGAGTGACAGTCGTCATAATTATCTAAAGGAACTCGACGAACACGATGTAAGAGCGAACCTTGGCAGAGTCTTAACAGGCTGTAAACTGTGAGACTAAACGACTGAGGTTTAGGGATAACGGCGTTACCCTACCAGGGTTGGAACTGTTTCCACTCTTCATCTTAACTACTACGGAAGAGAAGTTCTGGTTACTATCGGCACAATCGGGCTGAAACCATTGGTATTTCTTGAG
>CAZNNK010000255.1:6338-8216 GCA_964574085.1 uncultured Coleofasciculus sp. | reverse complement strand
ATCTCCCTCATCTCCCTCATCTCCCCCATCTCCCTCATCTCCCTCATCTCCCCCAGCTTCCCCTGCTCCCGTCTAAGATAAGAGGGAGAGTATCGCGCTTGAGAGAAGCATGTTCACGATTGACTTGACTTTGCAAAACACGCCCTTTCCTTTATCCGTGCAACGGAAGTCAGCAGAAGCGGCGGAAAAAACCTACCAGAAAATTATGGAAGCGATGAGTTCCGGGAAACCAGAGTTATTAGAACTGACCTGTGAACACCAATCCGATAAGAAAATTGGCGTTCTCACCAGTCAGATTAGTGCGGTGATGATGTCTCAGAAGTCTGGTGCTGTGGGAACAGGACGGACACCAGGCTTTTTTGCCTTAGCCGAAGACAAACAGTAGTTAACCCATTGCCAACGTCATGGTTCAAACCGCAATTACGGTACGGGATCTATGCTTCAGTTGGTCTAACGGAGCATCGGTTTTAAACGCTTGCTCTCTTACTGTTCCCAAGGGTGAATTTTGGATGCTCTTGGGGACGAATGGCAGTGGTAAATCGACGTTGCTGCGGTTGCTGGCTGGATTATTGCTACCTGATTCGGGTGAAATAGAGATTTCGGGATTAATGGGATTTGTCTTCCAAAATCCTGACCATCAGCTAGTTATGCCGACAGTCGGTGCAGATGTAGCGTTTGGACTGGTAGAGGAGAAACTTTCGATCGCACAAGTTCGCGCCCGAGTCACCGAAGCCTTAGCCGCCGTTAATCTGCTGGATTTACAACGACGCCCGATTTATGCCCTCAGTGGGGGACAAAAACAGCGTATTGCCATTGCGGGTGCGATCGCCCGTCAGTCGGAGATCCTCCTATTGGATGAGCCAACGGCTTTGCTTGATCCCGATACTCAGTTAGATTTGGTGGCTCAAGTGCAGCGCCTCGTCAAAAGTCGCGGATTAACCGCCCTTTGGGTGACCCATCGCTTGGAAGAGTTGAATTACTGCGACGGAGCATTTTTACTGGAAAACGGTCGGGTAGTGGCACAAGGAGAACCGGAGCGACTCAAGCAACAACTTCTGGGTGAGACAAAACTGTCATCATAAATTAACATAAAGAGGAGATTGAGAAAAATTAACAAAAAATATAAGATTAACCTTGAAAAATGCCCTCTCCCCCACCCCAGGTTATTTTACTGGTTGATGGTTATAACATCATCGGCACCGAGTCGAGTTTGACCAAAACCCGCGATCGCCATGGACTATTGGCAGCGCGACAAGAATTAGTTGAGGTTTTAATTAACTATAGCGCCTTTCGCGGCTATAAAACTAGAGTTGTCTTTGATGCTCACTATCAAAAGACTGGAACTCGCTACGAAGATTTAACCCCCCATGTATCCATCTGCTATACAGACTTTGGTCAGACCGCCGATAGCTACATTGAAAAATTTTGTGCGACTGTTCGCAGTAAACCTAAGCCTTTCAGTCAACGATTAATTGTGGCGACTTCAGATCGGGCGCAACAGCTAACCGTTACAGGGTATGGGGCAGAATGGATGTCCTCGCAACAGTTAATTCGTGATGTTCATTGCATCAGTCGTCGAGTACGCCGCCGACAACGACCGTCAAAACAATCTCGCGGTCGTTTTTTAGTACATTCCCTTGACAAATCGGCACAACAACGGTTAGCTCAATGGCGTCAGGGTATTCGCTGATACAGGGAAACGTCGCTCCCTCTTGAATTATGAACAAATCAATGTAGCTATTCAGAGGCTGTCTCGAAAAAGGTTGTTTGGGACGCCGATAGAATCCATTGGCACAAACAATGAGGCAATGAACATTACTCAGTATAATTGGGTAGAACCCCAGCCCCAAAAAAGACATCAGCTAATCTCAGCTATTC
>CAZNNK010000255.1:0-6328 GCA_964574085.1 uncultured Coleofasciculus sp. | reverse complement strand
CCTATAAGCTACTGTATATTAATCAAGCTGCCGAGACTATTTTTGGCAGAACCCTTTGTGAACTGTATGATCAACCAACGCTATGGCAGTTAATCATTCATCCCGATGATCGCCAGCGAGTTCAGGAGAAATTTCTGACTCTAGAAGAAAATGGGCATCAAGCCATAGAATACAGAATTGTCAGACCTGATGCACAAGTGCGTTGGATATGTAATCGTGTCTGTGCGATCGCGGATGAGAAGGGTACTGTGATTCGGATAGATGGGATTGCTACTGATATCACCGAACGCAAACAACTCGAAGCCCAACTCTGCCCCGAAAATGACCTACTCCAAGGCATTATGCAAACCAGTGTCGCCGCGATTACCGTCGTTGATGCTCAAGGTAACATTATCTTTGCCAACGCACGATCGCAGCAAGTGCTAGGTTTGACGCAATCGGAATTAGTCGAACGTCAGTACAACTCTCCCAAATGGAAAATTACTGATTTTCAAGGCGGACCCTTTCCAGAGGAACAACTCCCCTTCCAACAGGTGATGGAAACAGGTGAACCCATTTTCGATGTCCAGCACGCGATCGAGTGGAATGATGGAACCCGTAAATACCTTTCAGTGAATGGCGCTCCCTTAAAAGATGCCGACGGAGTTATCACCCATATTGTTTTCTCGATTACTGATATTAGTCACCACAAACACGTAGAAGAACAGTTATGCCACGATGCTTTACATGATAACTTAACCAGATTACCGAATCGTAATCTATTTATGGAGCGGGTTAACCATGCGATTAAATTAGCCAAACGGAATCAGGATTATTTATTTGCGGTTCTGTTTCTGGATTTGGATCGCTTTAAAGTAGTGAATGATAGCTTGGGGCATGATGTCGGGGATAAACTCCTAATTGCCACCGCCCGTCAGCTAGAAAAGTGTGTACGCACCACTGACACTGTTGCCCATTTAAGTGGCGATGAATTTACAATTCTCCTCGAAGATATCAAAGATATTAAAGATGCCACTCGTGTAGCTGAGCGGATTCAGGCAACCTTAAAATCCCCCTTTCACCTGAATAATCATGAGGTATTTACGAGTGCTAGTATTGGCATTGCCCTCAGTTCTACAGGATATGAGCGCAGCGAAGATATCTTGCGGGATGCGGATATTGCCATGTATCGGGCGAAAGAACTCGGCAAAGCCCGTCATGAAATCTTTGATAAAATTATGCATGCTCGCGCCCTAGAATTATTGACCTTGGAAAATGATTTGCGACGAGCATTGGAACGGCAGGAATTTGAAGTTTATTATCAACCGATCACCTCATTAGTAACAGGGACGCTAACCGGATTTGAAGCACTGGTGCGTTGGCGACATCCAGAACGCGGTTTAGTCTCTCCGGTAGAGTTTATCCCCGTTGCTGAAGACACAGGACTGATTATTCCTCTGGGAGAGTGGGTACTTCATGAAGCTTGTCGTCAACTGCGGATGTGGCAAACCCAATTCCCCACACCAGAGCCATTGAAAATTAGTGTTAATTTATCGGGTAAACAGATTAAGGAGCCGGATCTAATTGAGCAAATTGATCATATTTTAGCAGAGACAGGGTTAGATGGCAGTTTTTTGAAGCTAGAAATTACTGAAAGTATCTTAATGGAAAATGCTGAAACCGTCACCAAGATGCTGCTGCAATTGAGAGCGAGACATATCCAGTTATCCGTGGATGACTTCGGCACGGGATATTCGTCCTTAAGTTACTTACACAGATTTCCCGTGAATACCCTTAAAATTGACCGTTCTTTTGTTAGCCAAATGAATCAAAAAAACCGCAATGCTGAGATTATCCGAACGATTATTACTCTCGCTCATAGTTTAAGAATGGATGTCATTGCTGAAGGGGTAGAAACGCCTGAACAATTGACTGAATTAAAACTATTAAACTGTGAACAAGGACAAGGGTATTTATTTTCCAAACCGTTAACTAAGTGTGCCGCCGGACTTTTATTAGGCGGAATTCCTCAGTGGTAAGTTGTGGAATAGATTTTACAATTAAAAACATTGACAGACACCTGCTTTTGTCTTCGTGTAGGGGCGACCCGCTTGCACAAATCAACAACTACATCCACTCAATTTGCTCGGGTCGCCCTTTACTCAATCTCTGGTGCCAGCAAGGACGCATCATTTTGTAGAAACGTTGCATGCATGCAACGTCTCTACAACAGTTCGTTTGTCCTAATCGATGTGTCTACTGCTATACTTGTTCAGCCAGCCCTATTCTCTTAATCTAAATCTAAAGAGCGGTTGAATCTCCTGTCTTGATGCCACA
This sequence comes from uncultured Coleofasciculus sp., assembly GCA_964574085.1. GTDB lineage: Bacteria > Cyanobacteriota > Cyanobacteriia > Cyanobacteriales > Coleofasciculaceae > Coleofasciculus. Next base: position 4,012 of record CAZNNK010000255.1, on the reverse strand, counting down.
GTAATTGAGACAAAATTCGGGCAATATTCGCCGCATCGTCAACACCACGATGGTGTGTGCCTTGTAACGACAGTTTGAGCAAAAACAGGGCTTTTAACATACCAACTTCCTTCTGTAACGAATAAGCCAGAGCAAACAACGTCTTCACATTGATATGGCGCGAATCAAACGGATACTCAACCCCAAAGGATTGACATTGTTTTTGAAATTGATTTTTATCATACTCCCCATAACTCGCCCAAACACGTTGATGGGATAAATAGCGTTTTTGGAGACGTTCACAGGCTTGAGCAAAGGACATGCCTTGATCCACTTGTTCCTGAGTTAATGTCGTTAGCTCAGTACAGAATTCACTCACCGTTGAGCGTTCTGGTTTAACCAAGATACTCTCTGTTTTAACAGCATCATGGGAACGGCAATCCAGCAGACAAACGCCAATTTCGATAATTTCGCTTTCTTGTCCCGGTGGCGGTTTTCCTTGCCAGCACGTCGCTTCGACATCAATAACCAGAATTTGGTCGATTTTTCTAGACATGGTTCTGCTGCTTCTCAGATTCCCTAACCAGGGCGGGTTGAGTAAAGTTAGAGGTTGTCTCCAAAGCGTTATCAGTCAAACCCGCCCCTACAAGCTGGCTTACTTTGCTTTATTATGTATGGTTTAAGCAAATTTCATCATAAACGCCCTCAGACGCTAAGATGGGACTAATTTAACTTAACCGACATTTGAGATTTTAGAGAAATTGCTATCTGAGCCACTGATTTCTACCAAATTTCCGGGTGATATATTCAAACTCGCCAATGGGTTAACCGTCATTCACCAGCATTTACCTGCAACACCTGTCGTTGTGGTTGATGTCTGGGTGAGGGCTGGGGCAATTGTCGAACCCGATGAATGGTGCGGGATGGCTCATTTTTTAGAACACATGATTTTCAAAGGGACACAGCGACTGGTTCCCGGTGCATTTGATCAGGTGATTGAACGCCATGGGGGGCTGACAAATGCGGCGACGAGCCACGATTATGCCCATTTCTTTATTACCACCGCCGCACAATACCTTGACGAAACCTTACCCCCGTTAGCGGACTTACTGTTATCGCCAGCGATTCCGGACATCGAATTTGATCGCGAACGGGATGTGGTACTAGAAGAAATTCGCTCCTGTTACGACAATCCTGACTGGTTAGGTTTTCAGGCACTCTCAGAAATAATATACCAATATCACCCCTATAGGCGCTCGGTTTTGGGTAGCGAAGAACAATTGAGGGCGCACACGTCTCAGCAGATGCGCCGTTTCCATGCGAGTCACTACCAACCGGAGAATATGACAGTGGTGATTATTGGCGGGGTAGAACAAGAATCAGCGCTAAATTTAGTCAATCAGTCTTTTGCCTCGTTTCCGACTCCCAGTGATTATCCCCAATTCATCGCTGAAGCTGAACCCCCGATGACGGAGATTCGGCGTCAGGAACTGTATTTACCCCGAATTGAACAAGCCCGTCTATTTATGGCTTGGGTTGGACCCGGTGTGGATCAGTTAAAAGATGCTTATGGTTTAGATTTGCTTTCGGTATTATTAGCCGATGGACGCTCATCCCGGTTAGTGAGACAATTGCGGGAGGAAGAACGACTGGTTCAAAATATTGGCAGTGGTTTTTCACTCCAGCGGGATTCGAGCTTATTTACCATCAGCGCCTACCTTGATCCTGAGCATGTAGAGCAAGTCGAAGCATTGATTTGTCAGCATCTATTAAATCTACAACAAACACCGATATCCTCTGAAGAAATCCGTCGCTGTCAGCGATTATTATGTAACGACTATATTTTTTCCACGGAAGCGGCGGGTCAAATTGCTGGATTGTATGGCTATTACAACACGATCGCATCCGCAGAATTAGCTGTCACCTATCCCGTGCAAATTCAACGACTGACCCCAGTAGACTTGATGCACTTAGCGCAGCGTTATCTTTCTCCTTATCACTATGCCGTAACCGTTCTCAAACCCATGAGTGAAGATTTGCTGATGGGAGAATTGTTTTGAGTGTAGAGACGCGCCATGGCGCGTCTCTACATGGTGCGTCTGTAGGGGCAGGTTTGACGACTATCGTTTCTTATCCTTACCCAGATGCGACTAAACCTGCCCCGACCAAATTTTGAACTTTGAATTATCGATTATGCCTTCTAGTCTAACTGCCTCACCCCAACAGTCCATTATCCATCGCACGGTTTTAGATAATGGTATTGTCGTTATCGCCATCGAGAATTCAGCCGCTGATATTATTGCCTCTCGTCTATTTTTTCGCACGGGTAGCCAAAGAGAACCGCGAGATAAGGCGGGATTAACCCATCTACTCGCTGCTGTCTTGACCAAAGGTACCGACGAGCTTTCCTCGATGGACATTGCCGAACGAGTCGAATCAGTGGGCGCTCAACTGAATACAGATGCTGCCACCGATTACTTTATATTGTCGCTGAAAACAGTATCCTCCGACTGGCTGGATATGTTAACCCTAGCAGGGCAGATTTTGCGATCGCCTAGTTTCCCGGAAACCGAGGTAGAACTAGAACGCTATCTAACGATTCAGGATATTCGCTCGCAAAAGGAGCAACCGTTTAGCGTTGCCTTTGAGCAGTTGCGACAGGCATTATATCAGGATCACCCCTATGCTGTCTCTGTCTTGGGTACAGAAGCCACGGTTTCTGAATTATCACGCACAGATTTAAAAGACTATCATCAAACCTATTTCCGCCCGGATAACCTAGTGATTAGTGTCGCGGGGCGAATTTCACCGGAAGCCGCCGTACAGCAGATTGAACAAGTCTTTGGCGATTGGAAACCGCCCTCAACTCCCTTACCAACGCCGACGTTACCCTTAATTACCCCTCAGCCTTGTCACGTCGTCACCCCTCAGGAAACCCAGCAATCGGTGGTAATGTTGGGGTATTTAGCCTCATCGGTTACTGATCCAGATTATGGGGCGCTAAAACTACTGAATACCTATCTGGGGAATGGGCTTTCGAGTCGCTTATTTGTGGAATTGCGGGAAAAACGAGGGTTAGCTTATGATGTTTCGGCATTTTACCCCACGCGCCAGTGTGATTCCCTATTTGTGACGTATATGGGAACCGCCCCGGACAATACAATAATCGCGATGGAGGGATTGCGGACAGAAGTGGAACGCCTTTGCAGCTTGAGGTTGAGTGAAGCAGAACTCCAAGCGGCTAAAAATAAACTTCTGGGTCAATATGCTTTAGGGAAACAAACCAATGCTCAACTTGCCCAGATTTATGGCTGGTATGAAACCCTAGGATTGGGAATTGAGTTTGATCTGAAGTTTCAGCAGCAGATCGCCCAAGTTACGCCAGAGATGGCACAAGCGGCGGCACAGCGTTTCTTTGGGGAACCTTGTATTTCTTTAGTCGGTCCGAGTGAAGCGATTAACCAGATCGTTTAAGATCTGACATTGAGATCCCCGACAACTCCTACGAAGTCGGGGATCTGTACTAGTGAAGTACCCTAACTTGCTTCGCTGAAGTTAGGGCTTCTAACTTAGCTAAACAATGACGGTCTTATTCGTCTTCAGGGTTTCCCGTTTCATCCGCCAACGCCTCTAAAGGTTGCCCTCCATTGGTCTTACAAGGGCGTCAACAGGCAGCCGTCCGCCTTCCGCAGACAGTGATATTTTGTTAGTCCGCTTGATTTTCGCGGTTTGTGGTTGTAGAGACGCGCTTTTGAAGCGTCTGTACTAACCGAGTAATGCCATTGGGCATCTTGCGCTATTCTTTTGGAGGACGCTAAAAAGCGAACGGTGGTCGAGTTCCGAGCCGCGCAAGGACTACATCTCTATCACACCTAGCCCAGCCATCTGTCTTCCCATGCATTAGAAGGTAGACCTAGGAGGGTTGCTGCCATTATAGCGCTAAAAGTATTTGGAAATCTTCATACTTCCGATTTCCCGCTGTCCATCCTCACCCTACTGACGTTGAGGGTGAGGACTTCCGCGCCTACGTTAA
>CAZNNK010000254.1:0-8220 GCA_964574085.1 uncultured Coleofasciculus sp. | reverse complement strand
GAATTAAACGAGGTTTATATCGTACAGACAAGGGGGTTCTTGTTCAATCTGATGTTATAGGTTCCTACAATATTTTACGAAAAGCATTCCCAAATGCGTTTAACCGCTATGGGATAGAGAGGTGCGTAGTTCACCCAAGGAGAATTAATCTCTCAAAGTAAAAGCGAAGGGAATTTCTGCAATGAAATTTAGTCTGTCTATATTTGACTATACTTTTACCAACTATGATGATCAGAGCCGTTAACTTTCATTTGTCCCACCTACTGACTAATGGAGAGGGTATAACGTTGCCCTCCAGCCTGATCGACGATATAGATATTGTAAGTGCCTTCTTCCCAATATCCTGGTGCTTCAACGGTTTGTCCTGAGGCAGCGGCTAACACACATTGTCTACCACTTGCCACGGGTTCGCCTGTTGAATTCAATGGTTCAATGATCAAAGCCGCTTGACCAGCGCTTTGAAGGCTGAAGTTCAACGAACCGAAGTCTTGTTCCAATGTGATTGTATACTGCGGTTGTATATTACCCACTTGGCAATTGTTCCCTTGAGCAGAAGTGCCTTGGAGTTCCAGGGCATTAAATCCTGGCGCTAACCGCTGTAGGGTTTGACTATGAAGCAAACCTGTGTTCGCTAGCAGCATCGCTAAGGTGGTTGGAACAATCATCCACTGTTTCAGTCGTTTCATTCTCTTAGGCTCCACTATTGTTTGAGTCTTTCTCTAGCTGATTATCTTAAATAAATAGACCACCTGAAACCGACTCTGTTCCTGTTTGTCAGTTGTCACTCGTCATTTGTCAGGGAATAGGGAATAGGGAATAGGCAATGGGCAATGGGCAATGGGCAATGGGCAATGGGCAATCGGGAATGGGCAATGGGCAATGGGCAATAGGTAAGGTAGAGTTTTGAGTTAACCTTCCCTATCTCCCCTATCTCCCTCTGCTTCCCCAGCTCCCCCAGCTTCCCCAGCTCCCCCAGCTCCCTCAGCTCCCCCAGCTTCCCCAGCTCCCCCAGCTTCCCACACCCGACACCCAGTAGTACCCTCAAGTCCCTTGTCACCCCCTCAGCACTTAACCCCTAAGAATTGCCCGAAACCTTGCTCAAACCTCTAAAATCAAAACATATAACCTGATTTCTACACCCTAATTCTCTTGGCAGATGGAACCGAATCGAGACTACGACCAATCCACGCCTGTAGGCAATCCCTTTCAACCGCCCTTCTACAACACCTATCCGATGAAGCAACGGTTCAATCAAATCAGTGCTTGGTTTAACAGCCTGCCTACCGTTGGTAAAGTTATTGTAGTGATTGTCGGCGGCAGCTTGGGTCTATCCCTCTTGAAGACTGTTTTTCAACTGATTACCTCGTTAATTAGCCTTGCCCTATTGGGAATAATCCTCTATGTAGTGTATAAATTTTTCATTACCCCTAAGTCTCCCCAATAGTTGCCCACCCTTTATCCGCGTCGCGTGAGAATTGAACATGACTAGCCCTACCATAAAACAAGTCCATAATCAAACGGTTAGTCGATCATTTTCACTGCGACTAAACCGGGCATTACCAATAATGACCCGGCGGTTGGCAGCCGTGGTTCTGGAAGTGTCGTTAGTGACGGCAAGTGCGGTCATTCCGTACAGTATCGGCGAGTATGCCAACGATCGCTCTCCGGCTGAACCCGTTCCTATCAACCCTGTCGTCGCAGCAACGGAAGAGGCGATCGCGAAAACGTTGGCATATCCCCGAGCGCGATTAAATCGCCAGGTTGCCCCCTTGACCAATTTGTTCTGGTGTGGGGCAATCGTGATGCCCGTCGTCGTGGTCAGTTGGCAGCTTTATCAATTGGGGAAAACAGGGCAAACCACGCCCAAACAATGGTTAAAACTGCGGGTAGTCACACCCATGGGAACACCACCGGGATTAATCCGGGCAGTTTGGCGTGAGGCAGTCGGGCGCTGGGGATTACCTCTGGGTACAGCCTATTTGCTGTGGCGGTATACGGGCGCATTTCCCGACTTTGGCATCTTATTAGGACTGGCGGGAGTCATGCTACTCATCGAACATGGCAGTGGCTGGATTCACTCACGACGCCGCGCCTTCCACGATCGCATGGCAGGTACTTATGTGGTGAATGCGGCTCAGGGATTGGCATCCGGCTCATTCAACGGCTGGCAGACAGGTCGGGATCACTCCGTGACCCTAGAATTTGACAACGGCTGGCGTCAACAGAGCGAAACATCAACCAATAATCAGCCTCATCATCCCTCCGTCACCACCATTGTCCTCACCTCCCAATCTTCATCCCGACGAGTCCCTAATCTGTGGTGGTGGATGCGCCGCCATCCTGGAGCAACGTTGCTGATTCTCTCGTTTGCAGGAATGGCATCGGTTTTGGGGACTTTTGTGGGGACTCAGGTGTATATTCAACGTCAGGCAAATTGGCGAGAATTTAATCAGCAGAATAACCAAGTCTTTCTGGCGCTGGTCAAGCAGTTGAGTTCCACCTCAGCCACAGCCCTAGAAGAACGACAGGCGGCAATTCTGGCGCTGGCAAGGCTGGATGATCCCCGTGCTGTGCCGTTTCTGGTGGATTTATTGGCACAGGAAAACACACCGAGTCTAATTGATACCTTACAGCAAGCCTTAGTCAGTAAAGGTGGCGAAGCCCTACCTCCCTTACAACGGTTGAATCAGGCGCTGCAAAATGACCGAGACACATTAGCCCGTCGGGGAACGCCAGGAGAGCAGCAGTTGGTGGCATTACGGCAACGGGCAACCAATCGCGCGATCGCGAAAATTCTCACCATCTACAGCAGTGAACTGCACGAGGCGGATTTGAGTCGCACTGACTTGAGTCAAATGGACACCCGTTCAGTTCAATTTACCTTAGTTTTGGATAACCTCGACCTAGCTGGACTTAATTTCCGTTCCGCCATTTTAACTGGGGGTAGTTTCCAAAACAGCCGTTTTTATGGGGCGGGTGCGGATCAACGCTGGGGTACATTTGATGATTGGATTGCGGATTTAAGTGGGGCTGAACTTAAGGAAGCGGATTTAACTGGGGCAAATTTAAATAATGTTTTAATGGCTCGCACAAATTTGATCCGGGCAATTCTCAATCGGGCAAATTTAGCTGATAGCTATCTCATTGGCGCGAACTTCAGCAGCGCTCAACTGATTGGGGCTGATTTAAGCCGAGCCGTATTAGAAAATGCTAGCTTGACCGGGGCGAATTTAGGAGAGGTAAAGGCATCTCTGGTGAATTTACATGGGGGAAGTCTCAGTCAAGTGAGTGCCGTTGGCGGAGATTTTAGCTTTGCGGATTTGACCCAATCCAATTGGCAAGGGGCGGATTTATCGGGAGCCAATTTTACTCAGGCGAAGTTACAGGATGCGGATTTGAGTGCGACGAAATTAGTTAAGGCGAAGTTAAATCAGGCTCAATTGCAAAATGCCAAGCTACAGAATGCCAATTTGAGTGCGGTAGATTTACGCGGGGCAAATGTAACCGGAACGGATTTCCTAGGCGCTATGTTTGCCACAGCCGTGCCTGTTCAGTCAGATCAGTTTATCACCCAACCTCCAGCCACGGCGTCGGGGGCGCGAGTACAGGGGGTGAATTTTGCCCGGGCGAAAAATTTAGATACCAATCAGTTGCAATATATCTGTAATCATGGGGGGCGTCATCCGGAATGTCCTTAATATAGGGTCGGTGAGGGGAGGGAACAGGGAACAGGGAACCGTAGAGACGCCCCATGGCGCGTCTCTACAATAGTTCGTTTAAGTCCCAAATCCTTTACCTCGATTTTCCGAGGGTAAACAGAGACAATTCTCAAGTTGTTTGTACAACTTATCATGGTCTAAATCTTGACCAATTAGCACCAATTGATTTCTCTTGTCCCCTTTCCACTGATCGTCTTCGATATTAAACCGCTTACCACTGAGATGGAAAATGTGGCGATTTGGACTCTCATCAAACCAGAGAATTCCCTTAGCCCGGAAAATATTCGTTGTCAGTTGATTGTCTAAGAAATATTGAAACTTCCGGATGTTGAAGGGTTTATCACTCTGGAAGGAAATCGAGGTAAATCCATCATTTTCTAAGTGATGGGAGTGATCATGATCATGGTGATGATCGTGATGTTCGTGATCGTGGTCATGATGATGCTCATGATCATGATGATGTTCATGGTCATGATCCGATGACTCATCAAAATACCGATCTGACTCAAACAATCCTACACTTAAAATCAAGGGTAATGGCACTTGGGATTGAGTGGTGCGAATAATCCTCGCCCCCTCTTTAATTTCGCGAATTCTCACCTCCAAGGCGTCTACGTCTGCCTCATCAACTAAGTCGATTTTATTCAGCAGAATGATATCGCCGTAAGCAATTTGGCTATATGCCGCTTCGCTATTGAATAGATCCAAACTGAAATTCTCGCAGTCTACCACGGTCACAATTGAATCGAGGCGCGTCATGTCTCGCAGTTCGGTGCCCAGAAACGTGAGGGCGACGGGTAGGGGATCAGCTAATCCTGTGGTTTCCACCACCAGATAATCCACCTTATCCTCCCGTTCCAGTACCTTGTAAACGGCATTGACTAAATCTTCATTAATGGTGCAGCAAATACAACCATTACTCAGTTCCACCATGTCATCCCCGGTGGTGACAATGAGTTCATTATCAATGCCGATTTCGCCAAACTCATTGACTAAAACGGCAGTCTTGACACCTTCTTGGTTACTCAAGATATGATTAAGCAGCGTCGTTTTGCCACTGCCGAGAAATCCGGTAATAATCGTGACGGGTAAGCCATGTTTCGCAGCATCCATGGTTGGGTCGGATGCAGACTGAGTGGTGACTGATTGCATAAGGCGCTATGTTGAACTGTCTTTAAACGTCAGAATATAGGAAGATAACGTACAGGTGTGATTCAATAAGACATCAAGACTGTACGCTGGATCGGCTAATCCTTTCTCATTATTGCGTATCTGTTCCCAACTGAGTTTACTGTTCTTGTGCCATGACCCTAACCCTGTACAACACACTCACCCGTCGTAAAGAACCGTTTTCCTCGATAGAGACAGGTAAGGTGCGGATGTATTGCTGCGGCATCACCGCTTATGACTATTGCCATTTGGGTCATGCTAGAACCTGCATTATCTGGGATACTGCCCGTCGTTATCTACAATGGCGTGGCTATGATGTGAACTACGTACAGAATTTTACCGATATTGACGATAAAATCCTGAATCGGGCGCGACAAGAGGGAACCTCGATGGAGGCTGTCTCTGAACGCTTCATTCAGGCGTATTTTGAGGATATGGCGCGGCTGAATGTGAAGGATGCCGATGCTTATCCTCGGGCGACGCATTGCCTGGATGGGATTAAGCGGCTAATTTATGACCTAGAACAGAAAAATTACGCCTACCCCGCCGCCGGAGATGTTTACTATGCCGTGCGTCGTTTTGGGGAGTATGGCAAGTTGTCGGGACGAAAGTTAGAGGAGTTGCAAGCGGGGGCGAGTGGGCGAGTTGAGGTAGCGGATACAGAGGCGGCTAAGAAAAAGGACGCTTTTGATTTTGCCCTGTGGAAGGGTTCTAAACCCGGAGAACCCGCCTGGGAATCGCCGTGGGGGGCGGGACGTCCGGGCTGGCATATTGAGTGTTCAGCGATGATTCGGGACAATTTGGGGGACACGGTGGATATTCATGCGGGGGGATCGGATTTAATTTTTCCCCACCACGAGAATGAAATTGCCCAATCAGAAGCGGTGACGGGTCAACCTTTGGCGCGTTACTGGTTACATACGGGGATGGTGATTGTGAATGGGGAGAAGATGTCCAAATCCTTGGGGAATTTTATCACCATTCGGGATTTACTCGATCGCCCCACTGATCCGATGGCGGTACGATTGTTTGTCCTCCAGGCACAGTATCGCAAGCCGTTAGATTTTACCGATGAGGCGTTGGCGGCGGCGACGAATGGTTGGCATACCTTGAAAGAGGGATTGCTGTTTGGCGTTCAGTATGGTGAACAACTGGGGTGGCAAGAGTCTGGCAAACGGCAAACTGCTGTTTTAGAACGCTTCCAAGCCGCCGTTGATGATGATTTCAATTTCGCCGAAGGGTTAGCCGTCTTATTTGAATTGGCAAAAGAATTGGGGCGTGAGGGGAATATTTTGGTGCATGAAGGGAAAACCCGGACATCGCCCCAGGAATTAGAGGCACAATGGCGGACATTGGTAGAACTGGCGCAGGTGTTTGGATTAGAGGCGCAAGGGGAGGACATTAGTCAGGAATCGACGAGTGGGTTAAGTGATGCAGAGATTGAAGCGTTGATTCAGCAACGTACCGAGGCGCGGAAACGGAAGGATTTTGAGATGAGCGATCGCATCCGGGATGAACTGAAAGCCCAAGGGATTACGCTGATTGATCAAGCGGGTGGTGTCACTCGTTGGCATCGGAATTGAATGTTCAGATTTTTGGGCGCACGCTTAATATTATGGGTAAATATGATGGGCGCACGCCGTGCGCCCCTAAAGATTACGATTGTAGTCATGTTTGAAGGTTGGGAAAACCCAAGGAAACCCAACTGATTAGGCTTAGAACCCAATACCAGGAGTGAAATGGGCTGCTCAACAGCAATCCGAACGATTGAAGACTTACAAGAACACCGGGATGAGCTGCTTGCCATTTTTGCCAAGCATGGTGCTCATACTGTGCGGGTATTTGGCTCTGTAGCACGAGGTGAAGCCACCGATGAAAGTGATATTGATTTTTTGATTGATTATGACCGAAACCGCACGAGTGCTTGGTTTCCGGGAGGATTAATCAATGAGTTAGAGTCTTTCTTGAACAGCAAGGTAGACATTACGACGACTCGGGGCTTAAGTCCGCTGATTGCTGAGAATGTATTCCAAGAGGCGATCGAACTATAAATCGGCGAGAATTTAAGGAATGAGTAGAGCCGTCAATCATATTATCTACATTCGCAACGCCATCTCGGAAATTCGGCAATGGACGATCCAGGGAGAAACGGAGTTTAAGAAAAATAATGTTTTGATCAAGGCAACGTTATACAATCTGCAAACATTGGCAGAATCAACCACTCTATTACCCCAGGCTTGGAAAGATGAACATCCTGAAGTCGATTGGAATGGGATCAAATCATTTCGCAATTTTTTGGCGCATCAGTATATGGAAATTGACACCGATACAGTCTGGGATGTCGTAACACGCGATTTATCGCAACTTGAAGCCGCTATGGAGGCGATCGCCCGTGACCATTTCAATGAGTAGGGATGTCCGCTGCTATAACATTGGTGAGTAGGCGGACAGAATTTTATGTCTCAGTGCTTACCTGTCTCTAGCTAGAAGTCAAACTAGGGATGGGTAATGTAATCTGTTTTGGTTCAGAAAGCCGAAAACTCACTATTTTATGAAAATCCTACTGAATTCTTGGCAAGGAATCGGTTCACGTCGATTCACCTTTGTTGTCTTTGCTACTGGATTTCTTTTCTTCGCTAGTCCTCACCGGAGTGTTGCCCAAGACGAGATGGTTCCTATTCCCGCTGCTGCGAATTCACCCCTTGGTAATGCCGATAGTGAAGTCTATTTTGCCGATATTTTGGTTAGAGGTAGACCTGTATTCCAAGTGGGTAGCCTTGCAGATTTGGGTGCAAGAGAACGGGCAAAAATTATTAATCGACGGGTTAATAGTCTTTTGGCACAATCGGAAACGTTGGGACAGGTGACAGTAAACCCAGATAACCCTCGCCAAGTGGCAACATTGCGATTGAATAATCGCGTATTAATGACGGTTACGCAGCAAGATGCTCAAGATTTTGGTTTGTCAGTAGAAGCCTTAGCCGAGAGATGGGCAGAACAACTAAATCAAGCCATTAAAAAACCGCCTTTGGCGATTGATGTGGGACAGCGCCTCTATGGAACAGTACGGCAACTTTTACAGGATACGGTGACGAATCTTCCCTCTTTATTAGGGGCGCTAGTTGTGGTGGGGATTACCTGGGGAATAGCGAAAACAGTGCAGTTTATTGGCTTTAGTTGGGCGCAACAGACAGAAGGCGATCGCAGTACGGAAATTCTGATTGGACGTTTGGGTTATGGTGGCGTCTGGGTACTGGGTTCAGTGGTTGCTTTAGGGGTTTTAGGACTAAATTTTGGCGCATTATTGGGGGCATTAGGACTCACCAGTGTA
>CAZNNK010000253.1:0-8302 GCA_964574085.1 uncultured Coleofasciculus sp. | reverse complement strand
TTGCTCCCCAGTTTGATAACACGTATAACTTTTCGGAAGACTTAATCGCGATCAAAATAGGCGACAAGTGGGGCTATATTAACAAAATAGGGAATTTAGTCATCAAGCCCCAATTTGATAGTGCTTGGTCATTTCAGCAAGGAGTAGCCAGAGTTAGAATTGATGACAGGTACGCTTTCATTAGTCATCCTCTAAAATAGGTCTTGTGGTGAGGATAGGCAACAGGGAACAGGCAAAAGGCAACAGTTTAAAACCCCGGTCTCAGGCAATAGAATTGTCCCAATAAAATATAGAATAGATCTTATTCAGCAGGAATGTCTTCGTCTTCAGAGTCATTGGGGGCATTTTCCGGTTCTGTTTCCTCATTGGGAGAAGCCGTTTCATCCTCTATTGACTGCTTTTTCTCTTCAGAAGAGGACGGCTTTTCAGGAGAGGGAGATGGGGAGGGGCTTGGGTTATCCGGTGTCGGTGTTGGTTCAGGCGTTGATTCTTTTGGTTCAGTCTCAGCGTTATTAGGAGTAGCTTGGCTTTCAGGGGGTTCTGTTTCCTCTGTAGTCGATTCTGCTTCAGATGCTGATTCTTCGTTTTCTGTATCCGATGATTCTGTTTCTTCGGTTATAGTATCTTGAGGTTGTTCCCATTCTGATAAGGGACGATTGACAGCATAGTCAAAGTCCATGGGGACTAAAAAGACGTTAGATTGCTGGGATTTGTCTGAGAATGGATCAATTTGAGCATAGAGAAAACTATTATTAAAATCTGGTTTTCCTAAAAGAATTTCATGGGTTTCATCGTTTGTAAGTCGCACCGTTACCATGGCTTGGGGTTTGTCTAAGCCATACTCCTTAAGGTTTTCCGGGGATACATTGGGAATTATGCGATCGCTCTTTCCTTCAACGAGTAAATTCAAGAGAAATGCAACCGATGGATCACTGGCGGGGACATCCTTCGGTTCCGTCATGCGCCAACCGGGTTCAGGTTCACTCACCCGTTCAAATTTTCGGCTTTCTTCCTGGATATAAATGTTTACCCGTTGAACCTCATCTTCTTCAAAGCTAAACAGTTGCTTTTCGGCTTCCTTCGCGGCTTCCCGTTGGGGAGTTCCTACGATTTCATAAAAGTAGACAAATCCTCCCAGGAAAAGGGCAACAATTAATAAAACCCAAGTAGTCTTCTGTAGCTTCATTTGTTATTCGTCATTGGTCATTGGTCATTCGTCATTCGTCATTGGTTATGACCCCTCTGTGTCCCTCTGCGTTAACCTCTGCGTCCTCTGCGTTAAAAAAACATAATTCCGATGCGAACATTTTATATCACTCGGTCGGGGCGGGTTTAGTCACATCTGGGTGACAAATAGATAATAATCGTAAAACCCGCCCCTACAGATGTACCTTTACCGCCGCAACCACCACAGCATCCCTGCGGTCAAAAAGCCAAATGCTGGAACAATTAACAGGGCTAACCATCCCAATATTCCGGATTGGACGGGTGTTAAATTAATTCGGCGGTCTTCGGGTTCTTTGGGACTAATTGAAAGTGCTTGTTCATCTCGCTTGCTTAACCAACTCACGGAATTGATAAAAATATCAGGATTGAGTTGCTGATCAAACCAACTATCTGTGGCAAAGTTTGAATTACCATACACAATTAATCGTGATTCAGCTTCGTCTTCTTGAGACTCAGACTCATCGGTCTGGATTGGTGAAGGTGAGGCTTCTGGGGATTCCTCTGGCGAAGCCGTGGGAGATGCTTCTGGAGTTTCCGCTTCCGGTTCGTCGGTGTCTTCTAGAAACGCTTCTGGAGTTTCTTCCGCTTCGGGTTCATCCGTGTCTTCTAGCGACACTTCTGGAGTGTCTTCGGCTTCGGGTTCATCCGTGTCTTCACCTTCAGCTTCTGGAGTTTCTTCCGCTTCCGGTTCTGATGGTGGTGAAGCACTGGAATCTTGACGACTTAACGCCACCCCTAATACTAAAGGACCGGGGCGATCGCCTTCTTGTTCATTAAACTCCAAGGGTTGTTGTTCTGGCGTGTTTTCCGCCCAAGTTTGGGGACTTGTTACAACAAGAGGGGTTTCCTTGATCCCTTCTACAGGTTGCGTGTCCACGGGTTGCGCTAAGGGATAAATCGAAAATCCAGTACCAAAATCTTGGGTAATCGGATGATCTCCATATTGAGTCACCAAGGGTGTCGCTGGACCCAAACCTACTAAACCTTGACCCGACGCATCAATCACAATCTGATTCGTCAACATCACTCCCCAATCGGAGAGTAAGGGTTCTAATCCGGGATTGGTATCGGGGTCTATCATCACTAACAGACTTCCCCCATCAGCCAGATAGTCTTCTAACGCTTGCACCTCCGGTTCAAACAACGCTCGTTTGGGTCCAGCAATGACAATTAAAGACGCATCATCGGGAACGGCTGGCTGTTCAGCGAGATTTAGGGGTTCAACAGTAAAGTTTTTCGCCTCCAACGCACTTACGGCTTGAGATAATCCACCTTCGTCTGACGCTTCTAACGGGCGTTCACCATGACCTTGGAGAAAATAGACCTTATCCGTGCGATCGCCTGTGATGCGTTCAATTGCATTGGTTAGCTGGACTTCCGATAACCGTTCCCCTTGTTCCCCTTGGCTGATGGTTTGGACTAACTCGCGTTGATTTCCATATTCTAAGTAAACCTCCCCGATATAATTTACATTAAACTTTTGGGCTAATTCAGGTTGTAGCTGGGGGTCAACAAACTCAAATTCTAAATTTGATCCATAGCGGCGGTAGTTTTCCAGGAGTTCTTGATCGGCGGGATTAGCGGGACTCTCAAACACCCAAACTTTTACCGATTGATCTAAATTTCTCACAACTTGCTGTGACTGGGGTGAAAGGGTAAATAGTTGATTTTCGGTTAAATCAATCTGTACCCCATAACGTACTCCTAAAAAGTTAATTAACCCGATAATCACAAACATAGCTAATGTCGCGATTATCGCATTGGTTCCCACCTGGGTAGAACGGCGTCCCCAAAAACCAGGGGCGATTTGATCCAGAAGTAGGAACCACAAGCCAATGATCAATAGTCCTGCAATTAGCAGCGCCAAGGATACAGGAGACCACTCCCCCGCCACTTCTTGGGCGGTAAGTCCCATAATTGTCAGGATCGGTCCGAACCAAAATAGATATTTTAAATACGTCCACTTAATCGGCTTTGTTGTCATAGTTTATAGCGTTTTGATTGTGTAGGGGCGGGTTTTACGATTATTGTTTCTGACCTAACCCAGATTTGACTAAACCCGCCCTGACTGAGTGATAAAATAGTTACAGGTTTGTCATCAAGACCAAAATGCTTAGGGCGCTAAAGCGCAACTACGAACTTAAGAACGCTGAAAGCGGAAAGCTTCAATAGACTGAGCGGTGAGGAATATGCCCAAAAAGATATAACTAGCAAATAAAATAAGACTACTGGTATCCAGAACACCCCGAACTAAATTGGTATAATTCTCCATTAACGATAAATAACCTAACGCTTCGCCAAAAACACCACCGATAAGATTAGCAATTAAATCAATTACCCAGAGGAACAATATCAACACAAACGTGAGGAAAGCTGCCAGGATTGAACTATCGGTTAACGAGGAAATAAACATTCCCAGGGAAAGCCCCGATGCGGCGAGTAAAATTAATCCAGCATGGGCTAATAAGGGAACCCAGGGTTGAATCGGCGGATTAGCAGCATTCAAGGCAATCACTTCATACAGGAGTAACGGTAGCACCATAATCGTAAAGAAGGTTAGCACGCCTAATAGTTTTCCCACGGCTACCGCCCAATTCGTCACTGGCGAAGTTGCCAGCAGTTCTAACGTTCCCCGCTTCCGTTCCTCCGAATAGAGTCCCATGGAGAGGATGGGAAGAACAAATAAAATTAGCGACCCCATAACACTCAAAAAGATATTCAAAAACTCATACGCCACATCCACAGGGGGTGTCGGCATTCCCAGTTGATCGCGTTGCGCTACTTGCTGAATAATCCCATAGGGACTTAATAGAATCCGCACGAAAAAGAACCCCGACAATAGCCAGAAAAACCCAGCCACTATATAAGCCAAAGGTGAAGCAAAATAGCCCTGCAATTCCTTGCGAAAAATTGCCACAATATTGCCAAAGAGTATACGCATTAACGATCTTCTCCTGATTGGGGAACGTCTGACTCAGGGACTTTTGATTCAGGGACTTGGGATTGAGAAACATTGGATTCAGGAACTTCTGATGGAGAATCAGAGATAGGCGATTCAGCTAAATTGTTCCCTGTCTCTATTTCCAGGTTCTCCGCCCTCCGTTCCTGAGTCGTCAGTTCTAAAAAGACATCTTCTAGGGTAGCGCGAGTGCGGCGCATTTCATGCAATCCGATCCCAGCGCCCACAGTTACAGCCGCAATATCTCGTCCCGGATCAGTACCCGGTACTGTCACAATCCGAATTAAGGAGCGATTTGGGGGTAACTGTTGAGTGGGGACAATTTCAACTAAGCAGACTCCCTGCAACACTTGTAATAGCTTTTGCAGTTGAGTCGCATCCCCATCCACTTCTAACTCATAGCCCGCCCCTCCCGTCAATTGCGCCATCAGGTTTTCTGGGCTATTGGTGGCGACGATTTTACCTCGGTTGATAATCGCCACCCGACTACAGGTCATGCTCACCTCTGGCAGAATATGGGTAGACAGGATAATCGTATGTTCACCGGCAAGGCTTTTGATCAAATTGCGAACATCAATAATTTGCCGAGGATCGAGTCCGACGGTGGGTTCATCTAAGATAATCGCAGGTGGATCATGGACGATCGCTTGAGCAATTCCGACTCGTTGACGAAATCCCTTGGAGAGTTTGCGGATCAAGACTTTGCGCTTCTCTACGAGGTTACAGCGTTTAATTGCCATCTTCACCCGCTTGGCGCGATCGCCTGCGGATACGCCTTTGAGACGAGCGACAAAGTACAGGAATCCCTCAACCGTCATTTCCGGGTAAAGGGGAGGGGTTTCGGGTAAATAGCCGATGCGTTGGCGCACCGCCAGAGAATTTTCATGGACATCATACCCAGCAATTCGGGCAGTGCCACTGGTGGCGGGTAAATAGCCAGCTAAAATACGCATGGTGGTCGTTTTGCCAGCACCATTGGGTCCAAGAAATCCCAGGATTTCCCCCGGTTCCACCTTAAAGCTGACATCCTGAATGGCTGGAGTGACGCCATAGAGCTTGCTCAGACGATCCACTTCGATCATAAAGATTCCACTGGAGAGGATAGATATTTTTTTAGGCTAACGTTTATCAATCATACATAGTCCGACTACTGATCAACTGTAGGGGCGGGTTTAGGGAATCTGTAGGGGCGGGTTTAGAGACTAAATTCAGATATTCACCACTAACCCAACAACAAAACCCGCCCTCCTCACCAATAAATGAACAGCAAAACCTGCCCATTCCCCCACCGCAAGGCAATCGATTAATCCCAAACCGGACAACAAAACCCACCAGATTACTAACCGCGATCGCACCTCAAAAATGTCGGGGTAAAAGATTTGGGCAGGGCGGGTTTTGGAGAAAGGTGATTGGTGACTCCGTTAATTTTGTCCCTAAACCCGCCCCTACATTAGATTTCCTGTCCCGATATCCGATTTTCTAACCTGAACCCGATCACCTGCGGATACAGTCATTAAGTATCACAAATGCCTGGATGATTTGGGTCGTTTTTGCCATTTTACCAAGGCTATTTTACCTGCAAAGGAATCTACTCCTAAAATAGCAACCCTATCAGCTTCTACTCTGGCGATAGCTTGATCTGTTGTAATTGGCAAATAGCCTTTAGAACTTGAAGCAACTTCATAGACGATTCAGCATCCGTTAAACTTAGGAATGGCAGCAACTGATAAGTTGGCGAATTCCCTGTCTGGATATAGACAAACCGATACAGTTCTCCGTTCGTGACTAAACCCCAGACTGACTCTTGAGACTCTAAGCTTTTATAAGCATACGTCAGCAATTGGGGTAAGCCTGTTGATGGAGAAACCGCGCTATTTTTTGATTCAATAACTAAGACCCAAAACGGGACATGATCTCTGGGCTGTCGAGCTTTATTAATTGCCAGGATATCAAATCGACCTGTAATTATGGTGTCTTCAGCCGTAATGGTAATCCGGGAAATTCCTTCTTCAACAGCAATTTGTAAAGGATAGCGATAGAACCCAGCTAATCGTAACAGAGGACTAACCGCAACCAATTTAACCTGACCTTCTGAAGCAGCGGCTGAGGTAAGATGATTGTCAAATTCATGGCGAGTTTGCTCAACTTGCTGCTGTTCAAACTCGGTTACAGGTTCGAGAGATAATAATGATTCAAATGAGGTACTGTACTGTTTGTGAAAATTAAAAAGCTGATGAACATCATCTAAAGTTAAGTTTTTGGCATTGAGCGTCGTCATGGGTTTAGAATGGCAGGAAATAAGTTGGAGTGCATGTCAATTCCAGATGACATGGAATGCTGGAGTGTCAATTCAGCCGCTAAAATCTATCAGGCTTTGTCGATAAAACTCTGGCATTCCGGTATCAAAATATTGTCCTTTGACCCAATATCCCATCAATCCCTCCTCTTGGCGTAATGTATCCAGACAAGTGGTTAACTGAAATTCACCCTTATAGCGCTGATTCTGATTAATACTGTCAGCCAGAATCTCAAATATTTTCGGCTTGAGGACATACATGCCAAAAATCCCTAAAAACTTATCCTCCGTCATCCCCTCCACACGTAAGTGCGATCGCGCATAGTCCAGATCTGGTTTTTCACAGACTTGTGTCACCGTTAAAATAGAATTCATCTTCTGCCAAACCCCAGTCACACAACCCGCTTTATGGATAATCTCGGCGGACATTTCTGTCAAACCAATCACACTTTGATCCGTTTTTTCATAAATTTCTAGCACCTGACGAGTACAGGGAATCTCGGTATCGGAGGTATAAACATGATCGCCAAGTAACAGTAAAAAAGGCTCTTGATTCACCCAATCCTTGGCACAGAACACCGCATGACCATAGCCTTCTTGCTCATCCTGGGTTAAAATAGTAATCCGCTCTCCTAACTCTTGCAGATACTGACAATAGTCCTGATTGGCATCAGAGAGTTTATCCAAAAGTGCCTGTTTCGGGGGAGTTTTAAAGAACGCCTCAAAAATGGCGCGATCGCTCGGTTGTACCACAATCCCGATTTCTTCGATACCACCGCGCCTTGCTTCCTCCACAATCGCCAAAATTACTGGCTTCGTCCGCCCATCGCGATCGATAATTGGAAATAGTTCTTTTTTCACCACCTTTGTCGCCGGAAACAAGCGAGTCCCAAATCCGGCGGCGGGAATTACGGCTTTACGAACAATCGAGTTGGACATGATCTAAGTCGGTGAGGATAATTAAAGTTAACGGCTAGGAGCGTCATTTGTCTTATGTCATACTCGCTCCCGAAAAGAGACAAGCTAAGTTTTAGTTGTAATCATTGACGATGCCATTAACCACCACAAACACACTCAAAGAATGGGCGGTTGCCGTTGATGCCTTAGAACAGGGCAAAACAATTATGCTACTGCGGAAAGGCGGCATTCGGGAAGAAAATAATCGCTTCCACGTCACTTACAACCCAGTTTTACTTTATCCAACCTACGAACATCAACAGCCTCATTTACTCCAACCCGATTATGCCTCTCAAGTCACCCCTGTCGCCTCCGGTTGGCATCCGCAAACGGTACGGATTGGCAGTTGGGCAAATATTACCGATATTTTTCAAGTCAGCACTCAGGACGCCGTAGACGCCCTGCTACCCTACCATATCTGGAATGAACAATTTGCCAGTGGGCGGTTTAAATGGAAGCCGCGTCAACCCCTCTATGTTCTCTTACTGCGAACCTACAAGCTACCCTCGGTTCACCCTATACCCTATCGGACTGAATACGGCGGCTGTCGTTCCTGGATTGATTTAGCTGAACCCATTTCTCTAGACAATGCTGTACCTGTTATTAATGATGCTGACTACAACCAGCAAACGGCACAAATCCGTCAGCTTCTGGAGACGATTGAGAAAGTAGGTTGGCAGAAATAAACGTCAATCAACATTATTAAGTTCTGGAAATTGCCCTCAAACTCTTACATACACAAATGATAAAGACGTAATAAGGCTTTAGCCTTGGTGTAGTACATCTGGACGGGGGGAACTTCAGTTATAGCGAGACGAAAAGCACTACTGTTTCCCTCATCACCCTCTCACCCTCTCACCCTC
>CAZNNK010000252.1:0-8309 GCA_964574085.1 uncultured Coleofasciculus sp. | reverse complement strand
CCCCATCTCCCTCATCTCCCTCATCTCCCTCATCTCCCTCATCTCCCCCATCTCTAGGGGACAATTTCAGTAACGACGCGATCGCTCGATCCACTCCTGACGATCATGCTCTGATCCTGTAATTTACCCACGGCGGTGGCTCCGGTTACATTAAAAGGGGGATCAACTTGTTTATAAATCACATTCCCTGACGCCTGCATCTTCTGAGTGGGAATGTCCCACCTAACCTGATTGGCATAGAGTTCGGCTTGATTGCGGCTTCCTACTCCTTGGACACCCCCCTTTAAATTGGCGACTTCGCTCTCTAAATCCACCTGACCCTGATTCGCCGTAATCACCACATTCTCGTCCTGATGGACAATTTTAACCGGCTGATTTGAGCGGACTGTTTCCGCCTGGACATCCCAGATTGCCTCATTGCTAGAGATTAAAACCGGGGGATCAATAGACGTAAGCTGAACATCGTCTTTCAGGATCGCGACTTTGGTTTTTAGGTTATAGTCTGTCTGGTTGGCGACAACGCGATCGGTCACGGTTTTATCCTTATACCGTTCAATATGAGTCCGTTGATCCCCCATTAACTTTTGCTCTTTAATTTGCCAAAGTAACTGCTCTGTTTTCAGTTGCACATTGGGATCTTTCGAGATTGCCTGAACCGAGCCTTTCAGTTCCATTTGCTCTTGGCGGGTCAAATACTGCCCTTCATTCGCCGTGACATCAATTTGTTCAGGATGGCGTCCCTCTAAATTTCGGCGTACCACTAACAACTCATTCTCAGGTAACCATTCCAACTCCTCACCCTTAAAAACCGCACCATTGCGGGTATCTGTCGCCGTAATGTCGCCTCGCAGAAAGATTTGTTTGCCATCTTCCCGAACTTCCCCACTCTTGGCTGACACTTTTAAAATGACCTTTCCATCCTGAAATAAATCACCCGTTGGCTGTTCAACTTTAGCGATTTTTTTGTCTTTAGTATAGGTCGCTTGGTTCGCTTTTACCCGCCATAGTGGACGCCCTTGTTCATCGGCTTGCTCTAAGGTGACATTGTTGAAGACGAGAGAGCCTTCAATATCGGTAGATTCTGTATCTTGTTGAATTTTCTTGACCGTTTGGCTTTCAGTCTGACAGCCCAAAAGCGGAGCCAATGCCAATAGACAGAGGCTCATCGCTAAACATTGTTTCCAACTCAAAATCATTGGAGCCAGCTTATTTTAAATTTGGATGGTTAGTCATTAGTCCTTAACCGTCAAACAGCCAGGACTAATGACTCATAACTCATGAGTAAGCTGTCATGAATTCAAATTCGGGTATTCGTAGCGAGCAAGATGCTCGCACTACCAGAATTCCGCCATTGCCATTATTGACAATAACGTTTCCATGACGAACAGCTTAATGACCCATGGAAGGATCTCCGGGATCATCCATCATGCCAATACCGGACAAAGGACGATAGGTATAGTTTTGTCGGGGAGATTTGCGGATACTCTCCTGAATCTGATCCAGATCAATATACCGATCTGCGACATTAATCAGACTATCGCTAGTCATTGAACGTAAACTAACCACCTCAACCCGCACGCCTCGATAACTGACGGCATCTACAGCATACGCCAGATCACCATCGCCACTGACGAGAATCGCGGTATCATAAGACCCCACTAATGCCATCATATCGACAGCAATTTCCACATCTAGATTCGCTTTTTTCGATCCATCAGGTAACTGGACTAAATCCTTAGCAATCACCCGGTATCCATTACGGCGCATCCACAGCAAAAACCCTTGCTGCTTTTCATTGGTGCGATCGACCCCGGTGTAAAAGAAGGATCGCAGCAATCGTGAACCAGCCGTTAAACGAACCAATAGTTTAGTATAATCGATTTCAATGCCTAATTGCAACGCTGCATAAAACAGATTCGAGCCATCAATGAATATGGCAACTCGACCGCGATTTTCTAAGACTTGTTCAGGTGTAAAAATGGGATCGGTACTAAAATTATTCAACATGATTTTTATGCCTCAGTTTTTTATGCAAGAAATAGATGCCTCCTTCCCAACCATCTTCTCGTTTAGTCAGCCGTCAGTGTGATTTTGGCTGAAAACGACGGAACACTATTAGGCTTCCATCGCCCAAAAACAAGTGGGGATGTCTTTTAGCGATCATTCGCTAACCTTCCCCAACGCCGAGGAATGACTGATGTTGCACGATATTAAATGAGAGTTTTTTGGTTAAAGTCAATGGGATAGCCAGGTTTTTGGTAGATATCGATGTTGACTGGGAATAGTCAGCACGAGTAGACAAGCTGTTAGTCTAACTGATTCCCCGATACTGTACAAGACCTACACAGTTAGGCTAGTGTTTCCGTATCTTGGACGAACTGCCAAACGCTTGTTTGACAAGGAATTGGTTAAATGAGTTAAGGGAATTAATTCCCAAAATGATTTTTTTGCCGACTTGCCTCAAGGCGAGGACAGTCTCCGTATTAGCTATGCGATCGCTTAACCGTTGCTCGGTAAATTCTAGACCATGATCTGTCCTCCTGTATTGGTGGATACCCTCTACCTAAGCCTCTTGGTAATCGGGACTCCTCTTACCTAGGCTTCGGCACAGGAAGTCCCTGAGTTTGTGGGCTACGTTGCTTTTAACGGTCAATGGGTTTCTTTGAGTCCGGTTAGAAGTCATCGATTGTTTACAAAAACGCCCTCCCTTACTTGGTGGTTATGGTATATCCACTTGGCTTTACTTAGCATTTTGCCCAAAAAAAGTATTAAATACTACAAGATATTAACAAAGTTTACTAAATTTTGTTTAAAAATGCTTGAACTAACTAAAAAAAAGAAGTTATTTCTCAATATATGTAATTATTTCGTTAAATTTAGGATAGCTCAAGCTCATCTCTAGGTTGAGTGACAGGTCAACGGAACTGAGATGAGGCAAAGGCAGCAGGAGAGGTCAGTCCTGGTAATTTGCCGTCTTTTCATATAATAGCGATTTTGTCAACTCCTGTTGTTGAATTAGCGATTCGTGACTGAGGATTGGGACTAATACTACTCAGATAAGCTCCCCCGGCTGTCAGACGCTTCTTGCATCGCGTCCCTACAGGCTGCCTCATCTCCCTGATTATTCCCACCTTCCCCACCAGGATCATCATCCCCACCTTCAGCATATTTGCCAGTCAGCCATATTACCGCTTATTGTAAAGAAAGATTAAATAACTATCCCTGAGGATTGTGTCAGGGCTAATCGATACAGATCTCAGCTTTAGCCGAGAAAGCCCCTAGGGGGGAAATCGTCTAGTATAATCGAAAGCTGCCTAACGTCAATGATGCCAGAGCTAAAAAGTCATCCTTATTTTCTGACACCGCGATCGCCCAATCCGGATTATCCCTTGTTCGTCTATTTACCGGGGATGGATGGAACGGGTCAGCTATTGCGATCGCAGATGCCCAGTTTAGCCGCCGCGTTTGATGTTCGGTGTTTGGTCATTCCTCCCCACTATCTGAGTCAATGGCAAGACTTAGCCAATCAGGTTGCTAGCTTAATTGCCACAGAACTCAGCCAAAGAAACAGCCAAAGCGTTTATCTGTGTGGCGAGTCCTTTGGTGGCTGTTTAGCGCTAAAGGTCGCCCTCACCGCCCCCCATCTGTTACACCGAATCATTTTATGTAACCCCGCCACATCAGTGAGTCAACCCTCTTGGTTACTGTGGGGATCACAATGGTTGGGCGTATTACCCGAGAATATTTATCACCTATCAACTCTGACATTATTGCCCGTCTTATCATCCCTCAATCGGATGATTCCCAGCAATCGCCGCGCCCTCTTAGAGGCGATGCGGTCTTTACCCGCAAAAACGATGCATTGGCGGGTATCCATGCTGAGGAATTTTAAGGTTGATCCAGGACAACTCGAACAGTTGACCCAACCCGTCCTCATCCTCGCTAGTGCGGCGGATCGCTTATGGTCTTCAGTCTCAGAAGCCAAATCCCTAGTCCACTATCTGCCAAACGCTACAATGTCGGTGCTGCCGAAGTCAGGTCATGCCTGTTTACTAGAAACCGATGTCAATCTCTTCGAGATTTTAAACCACCAAAACTTCTTAGATCTGAGTGTTCCTCAGCCCGAAATTGAGCCTGATTTATCGGAAATTATCGGGGTTTAGGCGGGGAGTTGAGTGTACAGGTGTCCCCTGACGCAATTGAGTTCCTGTTCCCCCATCAGCCGGATCAAGAAAAGGTCGCAAATTAATGGCTTCAGAACTCGGTCTAGACGGTTGACCCATTCCCAAGACCGATAATCCTTCATTTAACACCTGATCCAGCAGATCTGAACCCTTATCATCTTCAATAAAGGTGGTCACAGCATTCGTCGATTGACCACTATCAGCAACCGTCAAATTTTCAAACACGCGATCGCGAGTAAGTTGAGGATCTTGACCGGGCGGTACAGTCAGGACAATTTGACAGTCTGGGTTCTTTTGAGTCGTGACACAAATAATGTTGTAATTATTTTCCGTCGCCGTCCGCATTTCCAATAACCCATCCGGTCGATAAAACTCCAAACGGCGACTAATTTCATTACAGCGGCGTTCTGGAGTCCAACCCCCACCCATCAAACTAGGAGTCGCCCACGCATAAGCTTGTTCAGGTTGACTTTCGGGATGATACATCACCGTATACTCCCCCTCAAAGAATTGGCAGGTGAATCGAGGGTCATCAGTGTTATTCTGAGCAACGGTAGCATCGCGCTGAGGCTGATTTTGAATGGAGAGGGTTTGGTTAACAGGATTGACGGCTAAACCATTGGTACTAGCGAGGACAATAGCTAAACTTGCTGACCAACCCGTGGTTCTTAACCCCAAAGACACCGTATTGGCTAACCGATTGCGGGTCATCTGAGTAGAGGGAACAGGGAATCGGGAAGAAGCTTTCATGGTTTGAATACGTTGTGGATAATCGACGACTTATGAGATTAAGACCATAGCAGCACCATAAGAGTTTCCCTGAATGCTTCAGTCATTGGTCATTGGTCATTGGTCATTAGTCATTTGTAAATTTTCTTCCCCATCTTCCCCATCTTCCCCATCTCCCCCATCTTCCCCATCTCCCCCATCTCCCCCATCTTCCCCATCTCCCTCATCTTCCCCATCCTGAGCGAAGCCGCCAAAACGTGTTAAGCTTATCAGTCGGTTAATTTGGATTAAATCACCTGATGTCAACAAAACTTTATAATTCCGTTGAGACATCTTATACTACCAAAGGATAGTTAATAAGGAGTAAAGACAACGATGTCGGAGGCAATCAAGCCACTGACCGTACCCAGAGAATTCTTGGGTGCCCCCGAAGATTTTAATCTAACGTTACTAATGTTCATAGTAGCGATGGCTCTGATAGTCTTCTCGACCTGCGGTTACTGGCTGTGGGAGTTACCTGCACCCTTGTGCTTTGGGATTAATGTCCTAGCATTGCATATGGCGGGTACAGTAATCCATGATGCCTCTCACAATGTCGCCCACAAAAATCCGATCGCGAATGCGCTGATGGGTCATGGGAGTGCGTTGATGTTGGGGTTTGCGTTCCCAGTGTTTACCCGGGTACACATGCAGCATCATGCCAATGTGAATGATCCAGAAAACGATCCCGATCATTTTGTATCCACGGGGGGTCCTCTGTGGTTAATTGCGGCACGCTTCTTTTACCATGAGGTCTTTTTCTTTAAGCGTCGCTTGTGGCGTAAGTATGAACTGCTGGAATGGTTCTTGAGCCGAGCGTTTGTGGCGGGAGTGATTTACCTGGCGTGTCACTATGGCTTTTTGGGCTATATCATGAACTTCTGGTTTACCCCAGCCTTGGTTGTGGGGTTGGCATTGGGCTTGTTTTTTGACTATTTACCCCATCGCCCCTTCAAAGAACGCGATCGCTGGAAAAATGCCAGGGTTTATCCTAGCCCCATCCTGAATATTATGATTATGGGTCAGAATTACCATTTGATTCATCATCTGTGGCCCTCTATTCCCTGGTATAAATATCAAGGAGCCTATCGAGCGACCAAGCCTTTATTAGAACAAAAGGGCTGTCATCAGTCATTGGGACTACTACAAGGCAAAGATTTTTTAAGTTTCGTCTATGATATTTTCCTGGGAATTCGTTTTCACCCTAAAGGATCTGAGCAAACCCATGATACCAAATCCCGATGACCCGCATTTCTCACAAGTTTTGCCATCTTAATCCTTGAAACCTTTACCTAGAGTAGATTCTGAGTACAAAAACTATTGCCTATTGCCTATTGCCTATTGCCTCTCCCCACCACAAGACTTATTCAGCAGACTCTAATTATCCTATTGAGGAATTGGCTCAAAGGAATTGAAAAACTGAGCCGATTGATAATCAGCCTTTTCTGGCTGCTGTTGACTGGCTCTCAAAACATACAGGCGATCGTTCACCCAATACAATTTGTAAGTCATCACTTGATTTGGGGTTCTCAGTTGAAAAGATCGACCGGGATAACCCTCCAGGGAAATGGGGCGATCGCGCTGTAATTGAGCGTCCGTTTCGGCTAAAATTTGGTCGCGGACTTGGCGTAGCTTGGCTTCTGGTTCAGCTAACGCAGTTTCTTGAGAATAAGCGATGACGAATCTTTGGGGAGGTTGATTGAGTCGATACGCTTCTAGATCAAGATTAGTTGCTTGGTTGGCTGGAACGCCTGTGACATCTGTAGGTTTTTTGGGTAGAGAAACCGCAAATTCTCCCTGAGTGGAAACCACTCTCGTCCATCCTGTTTCTGGATCACGCAACGTCAGCAAACTATCTGGATGGTCTCGATTTTGCCAGTAGGCTTGCTCTTCAACCGTGAGTACATCCTCTTGGGATTCATCTTCATCGCGTCTTTCTCTGAGCCTGTCAATGCGTCGTTCTAGTTTTTCTTCGCCTTCCTCAAAGAAGTCGGGATGCTCATAGATACCATGCGGGGGTAAGGGTTGAGGCGGTTCGGCGTCAGGGAGGTCTATATTCGGCGTCTGACCCGATGGTAAGGGTTGCGGCGTTTGCGAGTTAGGATTCCTGGGAACTTGAGTTTGAGCAAACACTGAATCGCTTAAACCCAGATTCGTTAGCACTACGGCGATGGCTAGAGTCCCTAGTTTAGCAATGGTAGAACCCACGCCTAGTCTAGACACTGACCCTTGAGATTGAGGAGTGCGATCGGGTAAACGTGGTAATTTTGAATACTTGTTGCGTTGAGTAGTCATAATTTAACCTCCGTTTTTATTGGGTTTACGTTCATTCTAAAAAAAATAGAAGAATTTACCTTCTATCAATAGGCTTATTTCTAGCGACAAATTAACACACCTCTATACCTGAGTTCGTAGTAGCCACTTTAGTGGCAGAAGCGCTTAAGCGCTTACTACAAACAGTTAATATAGCTCAGAGTGGGATTTGTTCGTCAACCAACTCTCTCCGTGGTTCTGATTTTCCCAGTACGCTGACTCTTCAATTGTGAGTACCTCGTCTTCGGAAGAATCTGGCGTATTTCTCTGTCTTAGATTGTCGATTTGTTCCTCAAATTTTTCGTGTCCTTCCTCAAAGAAATCAGGATGTTCATAAAGAGAAGGAATGGGTGCAGGTCGCACAGGTTCTACGTTTAGCTCACGCCTTGGCAATCTAGGAGAGGGGAAAGACTGCGGTGTTGGCGAGTTTATCGTACTATTTCCCGGAACTTGAGCTAAAGTTGCTCCCAGATTAGTTAATCCAACCGCAATGGCTAGCGTGAGGACTGGGGCTAACGTTGAGCCTGCTAATCGTTTTGCCCCTATCCTCTGAAGCGGAAAATAGCGATGGAGGAAACGAGGCAACTGTGAATAGTTCTCGTTTCTAACTTGCATGGTTACACCTATGTATCTTGTTAATTCTATTTTATTGTACTAACAAATAAACATTGGCTTGGTTTTACAAATTGATACAAATTCAATTAATTATTTAGATTAAAAATATCATCTTTTAAACTTAAAAAATACACCCGAACGGGTGAAAGTGCTACCCGAATGGGTGAAAGTTAACCAGAAAGCGACCTTGTAATTCATCGCAGTTAAAACGCTTATGAAAGACAGAAGCCGCTAAAAAAATACCTAAAAATGACACACGTATTGCATAAGCCCCTGAAGTTGGAGAGATATAGTCCAGTAACCTCATCAAAACCAAGTCAATGAGAAGTCGATGAGTTCTCGAATAACTCCGATGGGATCTCAAAGACGGGACTGATTAGATGGGACATAACACGAGTTGCTGGAGAATACCGATGACACAGAAGCCAA
>CAZNNK010000251.1:1594-8332 GCA_964574085.1 uncultured Coleofasciculus sp. | reverse complement strand
TGTCAATAAGAATGTCAATAAGACTTCATCTTTGGAGATATTAATGTCGCTCAAAGCCTTACTTTCAAGGGTTTAAAACTGCTTGTCACCCCTTCAGACTACGCACTCTAGTTAGGACAAATGAATAAATAGCCTTATCTTCATCATTGCATTCCCCCCCAGATTAACCGGGCTATCCAAAACGGTGCTAAACTCGCGATCGCCATCCAATCCCCCCAGTGTAAACGCAGTTGGTGCCATTGAACTCGATGCTGGTTGGGACTGGTAAAGCCGCGCACGGTCATAGCTTTGGCAATTTGATCGGCTCGCATGAGCAGGTTTTCCAATAACCGTTCAGTGACCATGATCCAAACTTGGGCGCTGCGACGAACCCCTAACTTTTTCCAGTTAATCGCCCGCGTCCGAATTGAACGGACTAAATTTTGCACTTCTTCCAAAACAAGGGGAATAAAACGCAAGGATAAAGTTAATGTTAGAGCAATTTCTGTCACGGGAATATTCAGACGCCGTAAGGGAAGCATCAGACTTTCCAACCCGGCGGTAATTTCTTCGGGGGCGGTGGTGAGTAAGTAAAGATTCGTACTATAAATTAACGTAAAAATTACGGTACTCACCCGAACCGCCAGATCTAATGAGCGACGGGTAATTGTCACTGGACCGGCTTCCAGAAGGATGTAGCTGTAATCTGTCGGTTGGGGTAAATTGGTCAGGATAACGGTTTCACTCGCAGCAGCCTCTGGCACCGATTCCTGTCCGATGCCAAAGGGATTATACCAAGGTCTAGGTTGAGGCGATTCCGGCGCTGAGGGTTCAGCAGACTCCACCCCAATAATATCCCTGTCAGGAAGCCGAGGCTGATGGTCAACCGCCAATCCATCAGGTGCGATCGCGGTAAGAATAAATACAAATACCGATAGCATCAACAGCCAACCCATTTGCTGACGCCAAACCCGTAACGGAATACGGGCTGACAGGGTGAGCAAAATAAGTACCACAACAACTGCCAAACGGCAATAGGGATTTGCCAATAAAGGCGCCGCCAAAAAGCTCATTAACCAAATAAGTTTTACCCGCGAATCCAGGTAATGGAGCCAAGTTACAGGTTGTTCCAGGTATAGCCCTAAGGGGAGCGATCGCAATAAGTCCATGATTCGTCATTCGTCATTTGTCATTCGTCCTTCGTCCTTCGTCAAGGTATATACTTGGGTTAATTTTCGGCAATCTACCTATAAAATCCTCCTCCCCAAAATCGCAACTCAATACATTCAAATACCGCAAAAACCTCTGCGTCCCTCTGCGTTAACCTCTGCGTCCCTCTGCGTTAAAAATCAAACTCGCAAGACAACAGATTTAAACGAACAAAGAACAAAGGACAAATTAAACCCGAACGGCTCGATTCGCTCTGCTACTTTCAACATCACGAACTTTCTTCCCACGCCATAATAGACGCAAAGGTGTCCCGGTAAACCCCAGTTGTTGACGAAATTGACGCTCAATATAGCGGCGATAGTTATCATTAAACCGTTTCGGATCATTCACAAACAACGCAATCGTTGGCGGTTTGCTTTTCACCTGAGTGCCGTAGTAAATCTTACCTTGACGCCCTTGGCGGTTGGTGGGTGGGGAATGCCAACTAATGGCTTCTTCGAGAACTTCATTAATCACAGACGTACTAACGCGGCGCTGATGTTCTGCGGCAACACTATCCACTACATCGAGAATTTTGTCCACTCGTTTTCCGGTCAAGGCGCTGACAAAAATCATTGGTGCCCATTCGATAAAATAGAGGCGACTTTTAATCAGTTCTTCATACTCGTAGATGGTGTAGGTATCTTTTTCAATCGCATCCCATTTATTCACCAAGATAACCGCCGCCCGTCCGTCTTCAGCAATGCGTCCAGCCAGTTTTTGATCTTGTTCGGTGACCCCATCTAAGGCATCAACAACAAAGAGAACCACATCAGAACGGCGAATGGCTTTAAAGGCGCGATTAATCCCAAAAAATTCGGGTCCATATTCGACATTTTTCTTCTTGCGAATACCTGCGGTATCGATAAGGCGATAGGTTTGGGGTTCCTTGCCAGTGTCTGGATTACCAGGGCGTTCAACAATCATATCAATGGCATCGCGGGTGGTACCGGAAATGGAACTGACGATCGCCCGTTTTTCTCCAGTCAGGGCATTTAATAGACTAGATTTACCCACATTCGGACGTCCAACTATCGCCACATTGATTTCTGAGGTGTCAGGAATTATTCCCACCGTGGGTAAATAGGTAATCAGTTGATCCAGGAGTTCCCCGGTTCCTGCACCGTGAATCGCGGAGACGGGAAAGGGTTCGCCTAAACCGAGTTCCCAAAACTCAGCGGCTTGGATCAGTCCTTGTTGGGGGGATTCACACTTGTTTACCGCCAACAGAACCGGGACAGGATGCTGGCGTAGCCAATCCGCGATCGCCTGATCAGCCGCTGTGGGACCGGCTTGACCATCGACCACTAAGATAGCAGCACTGGCTTCGGTGAGGGCTGCCATTGCCTGTTCGCGAATCAGGGGTAAAAATTCGGTATCATCATCAAAAATCAAGCCCCCGGTGTCCACAACCAAGTAATCCCGGTCTTGCCAGAACGCGGGACGATAGGTGCGATCGCGGGTCACTCCCGGTTGGTCATGGACAATCGCATCCATCACCCCGGCTAACCGATTGACAAGCGTTGATTTGCCCACATTCGGGCGTCCGATTACAGCAACTACTGGCAAACCCATCGTCCTTATCCCCCTTACTGATAGGAAGCATTACGCTTCAGTCTTCTTATTGTAGCGAGGTCGGGACAGTGGTGTTACCCAGTTAGATGTTTGATGCAGAAGAGGGAGAAGGAATATCCGCTAACACTCGCTTCACCATGTTGACAAATTCCTCCAAGACATAAGGTTTGGTGACATATAGATTCGCCCCTAGACGCATCCCGCGTTCAATATCCCTGGGTTCCGATTTGGCTGTCAAAAAAATAAACGGGGTTTGGCGACCAAATCGGCGCAGTTGTGATAAGACTGTATACCCATCAAATCCGGGCATATTAATGTCGCAAATAATTAATTCTGGGTTCAGACATAAGCTAAAGTTGATGCCACTTGACCCGTTATCTGTGGCAATGACATCATAGCCATTGGACGGGTTATATCCTTCCATTGCTAAAATTTCGGATAAATTATCACGCAGGCTTATGTCATCTTCAATAATTAGAATTCTTCGCATTGTTTCGCCTATTCCCCTACTGGCGTTTTAGTTGGATTGAATTAGGTTGTCTTTCTTTATTGTTCCCTAACAATTGAGAGTTTACATCCGTGAATCCTCTAGTTTTTTCACGGTTTCGGCAAAACTAGACGTTGCTTATCGTTGGGGAACCCTCTCCTAGAATTTACAGATATCTATCCTTATAAAGATTTGCAAACAAAACTTGACACCAACGAGTTTTATCAGTGAAACTACAGACAAGAGCGTAATACACTGTAAACAGCCGTATTACATAAGTTGTGGTTAACTCCAAAGGCTGATTGATCCTCCAATGAGCCGGAAGCTGGGATGGAACAGCACGTCTTGCCCAGAACTACTGTCCCCATCCAAGCAACTCGCGAGATGGACGGATTGAGCCTATTGATGAAGGATAACCTCTGCTATACCGTTTGCACCTCCTCAATCATTTCCAGTGTGTCTCCCTTGTGGTGTCCGGTATGGTAAGCAGCGAGGAGAATTTGGCTGGTTTTGCCCCAGGCGATCGCACCTGTAGCGTCAATGGCGATCGCACCTAAATCCCGCCGATTCTCCTTTGCTTCTTTTATGGAACGTTCCATGGCTTCGGCTAAGGATAAGCCGTCGGTGACGCGCACCACCACCCGTGCGGCGAAGCATTCATCAATAATATCTTCCCCAATTCCGGTACAGCTTACCCCCGCGTTTAGGTTAGCGTAATTCCCCGCAGGCATGGCTGAGTCGCTGACTCGACCAATGCGTTCAAATCCCTTCCCGCCGGTGGATGTACCCGCCGCCAAGCCGCCCTGACTATCTAAGGCGACGACTCCAATTGTGCCACGTCCAGCTTCCGAGGAGAGACGTTCCGGTTCGCTAACCACATCCGCCATCGTCCGTTCAAAGTTTTCCTGTCGATCCTGTAACCATTCTTGTAAACGCTTCTCGGTCAAGGGGTTGTAAATGGGTGCATTCACTTCCCGCACCAATTCCGCCGCCCCCAAATCCGAGAGAATGCGATCGGGACAATCTTGCAAAATCTTCGCCAAATCGATGGGATTTTTAATCCGCGAGACATTAATCACACCACTAAAGCGTTGAGGTTTACCATCCATTAGGGATGCACTCATGCGAATCTGTCCATCGGATTGTAAGACCGAACCCGTTCCGGCATTATAGCGGGGTTCGTCTTCCAGGAGTTGACAGCCTCGAATCACCGCGTCACGGGCATTTGCTCCCGATGATAACAGGGCATACACCTGATCAAGTATTTTATAAAGCGAATCGCGCACCGCTTGGGTGGCGTCTTTGGTTTTCAGGGCGCTTCCGGCACCACCATGAATAATTAATTTGGGTTGCATTGAATTCACGAACTCCTTTACAGTTAACTGGCTTGGGATTTGCGTCGGCGGCAGCGTTCCGAGCAGAACTTCACATTATCCCAGCATTTCGCCCATTTTTTGCGCCAAGTGAAAGGACGTTCGCAGACGGGGCAGATTTTGGTCGGTAGATCTGACTTAGAGCGTACTCGTGCCATGTTACGTTAAGGAGCAGTTAACTCCTCAATCGTAACTCCTTGTAACCCTGTAATCCTGTAAACCAGTAAACCAGTAGGGTGGGTTAGGCGGAACTTTATTTGGGAAAATACTATTTAATTGGCTATCCGCCGTAACCCACCAATAATTAATTTCCAAAGACACCGTAGGGTGGGTTAGGTGGAACTTAATTCGGGTCGCCCTCAAACTTTGATACCAGACGTTAGGCAACAGTTAAATCAACCTGGAAGGTGAAATCATTAAAATCTTGGTCACCACCTCCATGCAAATCCTCAAAGCCAAAGGTGTTATCACCCAGGAGGCGAATGTGGTCAACTTTATCAGGATTCGCGCCTAAATGGGCAAAATAGGCAATGGGTTCTCCATAACCGAGATACTGATTATTGGGATTCTCAGCCAGCAATTCCTCCGTGGTGCCATTGGCGATAATGTAAGGCGCCAGCAGACTTCCTCCCTCTAACTGGGTGTCAAACGTCGCCATCCCCCGATTCACATCGCTAACCACCGATTGAGCAAGGGCGGCTTGGGCATAACCCTCGTCTTCTGGGTGAATCAGTTGACCTGTCATGGGGTCTTCCACTACTCCCTCTTCGTTTTCAATCACATACAAGCCGACGGAATTATCGAAACCAGCATGACTCTTAATCTCGATAAAACTCGCCTCTACCGGACTGGTTTGCTCGCGTAAATCAATGACTTCTCGTTCTCCTTGTAACTGAGTTCCTAACGCCGGAGAAATATTCGTCGGTTCAACGGTTAAAGTCAGACTATCATTACTCTCTGCCGTCGAATTTTGCCAATTGAGAGTAAACTGATTGTTGTCTCCATTCAGTACCTCAAAATAATCCCTCTTGTTAGCATTAGCGCCGGGAAGACTAAACCAGACATTGCTTGGCGTTTGTCCCGCGTCTAAAGCGGCTTGGACATTATCCGTTGTGCTGTTTTGCACCAGATAAAATCCCAGATTGGGGTTTGACTCACCGAAAACTTGCTCCACATCCAAAATCCGAGTCAAGTTATCGCCAGCAAAATTATTGGGCAAACTGGAGAACAGAACGTTTCCTTCATCCAAAGCGGCTTGCAGATAGTCGGTTTCTCCGGGTTTAATCCCATTAATCTTTCCCGCCGCATTATCTACTTCAAAAATGCCAACTTCACTGACAAAGGATGAGTTATTACCCGTGAACGTGAACAGGAGGTTACTAGCTTGAGAGTTACCCTTGAGGAACAACAGATCATTTTTGAACTTGAGTTTAGGTTTGGCATTGCCATTATTCCTTGTTCCCCGATTAACTGTTAAGTCAAAGACATCACTGATTTCCCCGCCATTACCATCATTAGCGGTGAGAGTAATCGGGTTAGTGCCGACGGCTTTATTGCGGGGAGTACCACTAATTACACCCGTTTCCGGATTTAGGTTTAATCCTTTGGGTAAACCCGTAGCCGAGAAGGTGAGAGTGTCACCATCGGCGTCAGTGAAATAGTCACTGATGTCTAGACTGTAAACTTCTTTTGTCTTTGCCGTTTGGTCAGCGATGGGCGAGACTAAGGTGGGGTCATTATTTACTACCGGGGTGGGAGTAATATCTAACTCAAACCCATCGGTTTGTGTTCCTCCTTGACCATCCGAAGCTGTGACCAAAATATTTAGTGAAGTTTCATCACCTGTATCTGGTGTACCACTGAATGTTCCTGTATCGGAATCAAAGGTTAACCAAGAAGGTAGTGCGGTTCCATCTTCTAATGTGGCGCTGTAGGTTAAATTATCGCCATCAGCGTCACTAAAGTTGTTGGTGATATCTAAACTGAAGGGGTCTTCTGCCTCAACAGTTTGGTCAGCGATGGGAGAAACTAAGGTGGGGTCATTGTTCCCCACAGGTGCAGGAGTAATATCTAACTCAAACCCATCGGTTTGTGTTCCTCCTTGACCATCCGAAG